>NZ_JBHXBG010000114.1:0-18607 GCF_042726755.1 Promicromonospora sp. NPDC060271
ATCACGGACTCGACCGACGACGTGTCGAAGAAGTTCGTGACCTCGTCGTAGTTCGTCGGCGTCGCCACGACCACGACCTGCGCACCCGCGTAGGCCTGTTCCCTGTCGAGGGTCGCGGTCAGGTTCAGGGGCTTGTCCCGGAGGTACTCCTCGAGCTCCGCGTCGACGATCGGCGAGATCCGGTCGTTGACCTGCGCCACCTTGACCGGGTCGACGTCCAGGGCCCAGACCTCATGGTTCTGGGCGAGCAGCACCGAGTTGGACAGGCCGACATACCCCGTGCCGACAACAGCGATCTTCACGACTGGACTCCTGACAGGAAAGGTCGATGACGAGCCAATGCTATGGCGCGGGCACCTGCCGTCCCAGCCGCCCGCTGATGGCGGATGCGTTTCGCCCGTGACGCACGCCACACCGGCGCTCCCCAGGCTCCGAGGTTAGGCTTACCTCACCATGACTACGCAGACCACGAACGCACCGACCGGCAAGCCCCGCAAGGCAGCTCGCACCACGGCGACCGTGACTGCGGTCCGGCACCTGACACCGCACATGATCCGGGTGACGATCGGCGGCGACGCGCTCGCCGCCGTCGACCCGACGTCGCAGACGGACCGCTACATCAAGCTCGTCATGGCCGAGTCCCCCGAACCCGAGGGCCGTCCGGTGCTGCGTACCTACACGATCCGCAACGTCGCCGAGTCGAGCTGGGACCTCGACATCGTGACCCACGGCGACGTCGGCTACGGCGGCCCCTGGGCGCAGCGCGTCCAGCCCGGCGAAGAGGTCTCGTTCCTGGGGCCGGGCGGCGACTACGCGCCCTCCCCCGACGCCCCGTGGCACCTCATGGTCGGGGACGAGTCGGCCCTGCCCGCCATCGCGGCCGCGTGCGAGGCCCTGCCCGACGGCGCCGTGGCCCACGTCTTCGTCGAGGTCTCCGACGCGTCCGAGGAGCAGGCGATCACGAGCGCCGGGGACCTGCACCTCACGTGGGTGCACCGGTCGGCGGGGGCGAGCGTTGCCGACGTCGTGCAGGCCGCCGAGCTGCCCGAGGGCGTGCCCCACACGTTCCTGCACGGCGAGGCAGGGTGCGTGCGCGAGCTGCGCCGCTGGGCACGCGCGACGCTGGGCGTGCCGCGCGAGCTGCTGTCGGCGTCGGGCTACTGGCGGCAGGGCCGTGACGACGAGCACTGGCGTGCCGAGAAGGCCGAGTGGCGCGCGGCGGTGGAGCAGGACGACCTGGTGCTCAGCGCGCGCTGAGGCGCGCCGCGGGACGTGCGCGACGCTGGGGCTTCCCGCGTCCGCTCACAGGGCGTCGAGCACCGCGAACCAGCGCTTCCGGGTCGCCTCGTCGTAGGGCGGATCTCCCGCGCGGACCGCGGTGAGCAGTGCGTCGGCGTCCGCGCGGACCTTGGCCACGACCGAGGCCGGGTAGCCGTACCGGACGGTGTGCTCCGCGAACTCGTCCTCGTCGTCGATGAAGTACTGGCCCCGCGGTTCGTCCGTGCCGGGCTCGAAGGCGATGACGTCGAGGTCCAGGTCGACCGCTGACACCTCGAAGCGCGCGCGGCCCCGGCCGCCGAGGAGGCCGGCCGGCAACCGCCGCCACTGCGGCACCGTGCTGAGGTCGCTGTAGACCCGCATGCCGTTCGGATGGCCGCGGTAGAACGCAGGGGTCCAGCCGACGTCCCCGAAGAACCCGACACCCGGCCCGGTCGACCGGTACGTCGCACCCGGCCGCGCGAACCGGGTCCCGGCCGGGAAACCGACCCACCGGCCGTGCTCGTCCGAGCCCAGGTACCGCCCCTCGAAGACCCAGTGCGGCGTCTCGTCCCACTTGCGATAGCGCACCCGGACGCGGGTCCCCGGCTCGGTCGGCACCGACGGCAGAAGTCCCTGGTCAGCAGGTTGTTGCGCAGACATGTCCGGGAGCCTACCCAGACGTCGTCAGGGCGTAACCCGGTGGCACTACGCTCTGGCCACCGCCTACCCCCCGAGGAGCCTTCATGTCCCCTGCAAGCCGCCGTCTCGCCGCGTCCGGTGAGACTGCGCACCCGGTCCAGACCGCTGACGAGATGATCGCCGAGGCGCTCCTCACCGCCACCGCGGATCCCCTCCACAACCCGCATCCGGACCGGCCTGGCCCGGTACCGGAGGCGAGACCGCTGCCGACGCCCGACCAGGAGACCTGGGCGTCCGCCAAGGAAGCGAACCGTCAGCCGCGCGAGGTGTGGTCCGCCCCGGACCACGCCGCGGACCGCCCCTTCCAGGAACGGCCGGAGCCGCTCTCCGGCGACGCGGTGCTCACCGCGGCCCTCCGGCGTGGCCTCCCCGTCGACGAGGCGGTCACCACCTCCATCCGTGGCACCCGCAGCCTGGACACCGCTCAGTGGCGGTCCCTGTGCCACTCGCTGATGGCGCATCCCGAGACACGCCGTGCGGGCGTCGCCGGCGCCGCGCTCATCGCACAGCGCGTCGGCCTGCGTGAGCTCGCCTGGGAGCTGCTGCGCCAGCTCGGCCCCGACGACGCCGCGCGCCTCGCCCCAGCGGAGTACCTCCGGGCCGGCATCGCCATGGCCAACCCCGACGTCGCCCGGACGGCGACCACCTGGGTGCGCCACGGATTCGTGACCGACGCGGCGGTGCTGCTCGAGATCGCGAAGCTCCTGTTCATCGGGGACGAGCCCGAGGCGTCGGCCGAGGTGCTCGAGGCCGCCCGGCTCGGCACCGGCCTCACCGAGCAGGTCGGCGCGTCCATCGACTACCTGGCCCCATGGGTCGAGAAGGCGCTCCGGCCCGCCAGGCCCGCGCGGGTGCCGACCGGCCATGTCTCGTTCGCCGTCATCGACTACAAGGCGCCCGACGAGAACGTGGCATCCAGCAACATCGGCGATGCCGTGCAGACCGTCGCGAGCCTCGGCCACCTGCTGCGGCACGAGGGCCTGCGCCTGCACGGCGACGACGCCGTCGCGGAGCCCGTGCGCTTCCTCGCCGATCGTGTGCGCCCCGACCAGAGGGTGGCCGGTCCCGGTGCCGACGTGCAGCTCACGCTCGTGCAGCGCGACATGTCCCGCCTGGACGCGGTCCCGGAGAACACGTGGATGCTCGCGTTCGGCTGGTACATGCACAGCCAGTTCGACCTGCGCTTCGACTTCCCGTTCCACGAGAACCTGCAGCCGCTGTTCGTCTCGTTCCACGTCAACAAGCACGCGATCCTGACGCCCACCGCCGTCGACTACCTCAAGGCCCACGGGCCCATCGGCTGCCGCGACTGGACCACCGTGCACCTGCTGCTGGGCGCGGGTGTCCCGGCCTTCTTCAGCGGCTGCCTGACGACGACGATCGACACGGTCTTCCCGGCCGACTTCACGCGCGCGCCCGCCGGGGCTCCCGCCGTGTACGTGGACACCCCGGTCCCTGCGGACGACGCGGGGAGCGAGCTGGTCACCCACCTGCATCCCTCGGTGCGCTCCAACGATTTCAGCAGCAACCTGCACACCGCCGTCGACCTGCTCGATGCGTACCGCGGCCGGTACTCCCGGGTCGTCACCTCACGCCTGCACGCCTTCCTGCCGTCGTGGGCCATCGGGGCCGACGTCGACTTCCGGCCCCGGAACGACGCCGACATCCGCTTCGCCGGCCTGCTCGACGCCGACGAGGGCGGCCGGCGTGCCATGCAGGAGCGGATCCGGGGCATCGTCGCGCCGGCGATGGCCAAGATCCTCGCCGGGGCGTCCCGCGACGAGGTCTACGCCACGTGGCGCGCGTCCGTCGCTGACGAGGTCGAGCGGGCGCTGGCGGTGCACGAGGCGCCGGTGCCGGCGCCGTCCGGCAGCGTCTCGGTGGACGACGTGGTCGCGGGCGTTCGCGCCACCCGCGTCGTCGTGGAGGCGGCCCGGCCGCGCACGCTCCCGGCTTCGGGCGAGGCAGGGACGGTCGCCGTCGCGGTGGCCCTGGACGGGAACCTGCGTTCGCAGATGGAGGTGGTGGTCGCCGGGGTGGTGCGGCACACCGACCGGCCGGTGCGGGTCGTCGCGCTCACGCGTGACCACACGCCGGCGGACCACGACCGGCTCGCCGGGCTCTTCCCCGAGGTCACGTTCGAGTGGTACGCGTGCGACGGGATCGACTACGGGACCGTGCTCGGCATGCTCAAGCACATCACGGTCGCCACCATGGACCGGCTGCTGCTGCCCGAGCTGCTGCCGCACCTGGACCGCGTGATCTACCACGACCTGGACGCGCTGTCGGTGGTCGACCTGGCCGAGCTGTACGATGCCGACCTCGGCGGGGCACCCCTGGCGGCCCGTCCGTCGATCTCGTACAACTACCGGCACGGCATCGGCAACGTCATCCGGTCCACCAGGCTGCTCGGGCACGACCCCGGCGCCGCACGCGACCTCGTGCGCGCCATGACCCAGCGGCACCGGCACGGGTACCGCGGGTTCAACGCGGGCATCCTGCTGCTCGACCTGGCGGTCATGCGCGCCGACCGGTTCACCCACGAGTTCGTGCCGTACGCCGAGCGGTACGGGCTGAACGACCAGGACGTGCTCAACGCCTACGCGGGTTCGCGCTACCAGAAGCTGGACGCGCGCTGGAACGCATGGCCCACGCAGGAGGTGGTCGCCGAACCCGCGCTGATCCACTGGGCGGGGCCGGTCAAGCCGTGGCACGACACCCAGTACGTGCTGCTCAAGGAGCACTGGACGGCCACGGAGGCCTGGCTGGCTTCCCGCCGCTGACCCGTTGAGTGCTGGATATTCGCCCTTTTCCGGGGACCGGAGGGGCGAATATCCAGCACTCAACGATCAGTAGGTGTCGGTGGACGGGGTCGGGGTGGCAGCGTTCTTGTCGAAGCCGTTCAGGACCGATGCCGTGCTCGACAGGCCGAGCCGGGTCGCGCCCGCCTCGATCATCGAGAGCGCGGCGTCGAGGTCCCGGATCCCGCCCGAGGCCTTGACCCCGAGCCGGCCGCCGCCCGCCGCGCCGACGGTCCGGGCCATCAGCGACACCGCGTGCACCGAGGCGCCGCCGGCGGGGTGGAAGCCCGTCGACGTCTTCACGAAGTCCGCGCCGGCGGCCTCCGCCGCCTTGCACGCGCCGACGATCTGCTCGTCGGTGAGTGCCGCCGACTCGATGATCACCTTGAGGATGCGGTCGTTCGGGATCGCGGCGCGCACGGCCGCGATGTCGGCCTGCACGGCGTCGAACCGGCCGGTGCGTGCGATGCCGACGTCGATCACCATGTCGATCTCGTCCGCGTCGTCGGACACGGCGCGGGCGGCCTCGAAGGCCTTCACGTCGCCCATGTGCTTGCCCGACGGGAACCCGCACACCGTGGCGACGGCGAGCCGTCCTGCGGCCACCTCGACCGCGAGGGACACGAACGACGGGGACACGCACACCGAGAACACGCCGAGCGCGGCGCCCTCCTCGACGAGCGTGGCGACGTCAGCCGCTGTGGCCTCCGGCTTGAGCAGCGTGTGGTCGACGTACGCGGCGAGCGCCGCCCTGTCGTGCGGCACGGCCGGGGTCCGGGGCGCTTCGGGCTGAGCGGTCATACGAGTGCACCTTCAACTTTCTGGATTCCGGGCAGGATTACCTGCTCCACGAGGTCACGCCGCTCGTCGTGGTGCATGAACGCACCCCAGGCGGCGGTGACCGTCACGTCGACGAGGTCGTCGAGCGTCCAGCCCGCCTCGTCGACGAGCAGCTTCATCTCGTGCGTCATCGACGTGCGAGACATCAGGCGATTGTCCGTGTTGAGCGTCACGGCGAAGTCCAGCTCCTTGAGCCGGGTGATCGGATGCTTCGCTATGGACTCGGCGGCGCCGGTCTGCAGGTTCGAGACCGGGCACAGCTCGAGCGGGATCTGGTGGTCGCGCACCCAGTGCGCGAGGCGGCCGAGGTCGGCGGCTCCCCCGCGCCCGTCACCCGTGAGACCGCTCGCGTCGGGGTCGCCGGGCACGAAGGCGATGTCCTCGATGATCCGGGCTCCGTGGCCCAGCCGGTCGGCGTGCCCGAGGTGCACGGCCTGGCCGATGGAGTCGAGGCCGTCGGCCTCGCCCGCGTGGATGGTCACGGGTACGTCGTGCTCCGCGAGGTAGCGCCAGATGCCGAGGTGGCGCGACGGCGGGAACCCGGCCTCGGGCCCCGCGATGTCGAACCCGACCACGCCGTGGTCGCGGTACGTGACGGCGAGCTCCGCGATCTCCTGCCAGCGGTCCAGGTGCCGCATGGCCGTGACGAGCTGCCCCACCCGGATGATGTGCCCGTCCGCGGCCGCCAGGGCGATGCCGTCGTCGATCCCGGCCTGCACGGCCTCGACGGCCTCCGCGAGCGACAGCCCGCCGGCCAGGTGCTGCTCCGGCGCCCAGCGCTGCTCGGCGTACACGACGCCGTCCGCGGCGAGGTCGAGCACCGCCTCGCGGGCGACGCGTGCCAGGTTGTCGGCCGTCTGCATGACGGCGATGGTGTGCTCGAAGGTCTCCAGGTACCGCACGAGCGAACCGGAGTCGGCGGCCTCGCGGAACCAGCCGGCGAGGGAGTCGGCGTCGGCGGCGGGCAGGGTGTGCCCGGCGGCGTCCGCCAGCTCGAGGACGGTCTGCGGTCGCAGCCCACCGTCGAGGTGGTCGTGCAGGACAACCTTGGGCAGGGCGCGCAGCAGCGCCTCGTTGGGGCGCGCCCCGGGGTCTTGCGTGGTCATGCTGACAACCTACCGTCCGGCACCGACAGCCGGCCGTCAGCCGGCCTCGGGGCGCTCTTCGTCGGAGGTGTCGGCGGGCACGTCCAGCGCCTGCTCGACGACGTCCGCCTCCGCGGCGGCGCCGTCGCTGTCGGGACGCGGCGCATCGGGTACGTACTCGTCGGGGTCGTGCGTGGCGTCCACCTCGGTGTCCTCGGGCGGGTCCAGGCCGGCGTCGCGCCAGGAGTCGGGACCAGGGAGTGTGCTCATCGGGCCTCCTCGTCGGATGCCTCCATCGTCACCCGGGTCTCGTCACCGTGCCACTGCCCGGCATGCTCGGGCAGCAGCACCCAGGCCACGTGGGGCCAGCCGCCGAGCGCCGCGGTCAGCGCCTTGCGCACGCGTGCGGCCGTCCGGTCGCCGGTCGACTGCGCGGCGTCCGCCCTGCCTGACGGCACAGGGGGCGGGTCGAGCAGCGCGGCGACAGGAACCGTGTGCAGCCCGGCGCCGGACGGTTCGTACAGGACCGCGCTGCCCTCGGCGCCTTCGCCGTCGGCGAGCGTGAGCAGCACCACGTGGCGCGGGACCGCGGAGTCCCAGCCACCCGTCACGTCACCACCCGTGTACAGCGGCACCGGGACACCCGCACGCGCGCTCGCCACCGCCGCCTCCAGCAGGGCTCGCGACCCGGCGACCCGGTGGGTGTAGCGCACACCGCCGTAGGTGGCGAACCGCGCGGCGCCCCACGGCGGCGTGCCGTAGCTGCGTGGCCAGCCCGCGACGACGAGCCCGCGGCGGTTGGTCGCGGCATGGACGGCATGCTGCAGCCGCACGAACCGCTCCGCCGGGTCACCGCTCGCGAGCCGCAGGGCTGCCCGTGGGTCGCCCGCCAGCCCGAGCATCGCCAGCACCGCCGACCCGCACGTCCTCTCGTCGACCTGCACGGCGGCCGCGGTGGCTCCGTCGAGCGACGGCAGGTTCAGCCGCCGTGGGAAGCCGACCGTCCCGGTGCCGCGCTCCCGTGCCAGCGGGTCGAGGACGGAACGCCGCGCGCGGGACGTCACCGACTCGAGGCGCTGCTCGACGTCGTCGGGCACGGCAGGCCGGGCGAAGCGGCCCGGCGGCGGCGGGGCCGGCACCGGCCCAGCGAACGCGCGCACAGCGCCGAGCATGGACGAAAGGTGCAATGTCGACGGCACCTCCACAGGCTAAGCCGGGCCGGAGCGACTCGCCGGGGCGCCACGCTGGGGCGCATCGGCGATCCAGCGCGCCCCAGAAGCGCAGGTCAGCCCGCAGAACGGGCGCGCAGGTCAGACGATCCGGTCCAGGACCACCGACTCGTCGGACGCCAGCGCCGCCCCGACCAGCGCCCCGGCGCCCACGTCCACCATCGAGAGTGCGCCCGCCGCGCCGGCCAGTGCGCCGCCGAGCGCGCCCGCCGGCTCCACCGTCCAGCCGCCCTGGAGCGCCTCGCGCGCCCGGGCGAACCGCTCGGGGGTGTCGGTGTGCAGGGTGAACAGCGGCTGGCCGGCGGCCACCTGCTCCCCCGGTTTCACGTGGATCTCGATGCCCGCGGCGGCCTGGACGGCGTCCTCCTTGCGCACCCTGCCTGCGCCCAGCCGGTGCACGGCCACCCCGACCGCGTACGCGTCGAGCGAGGCCAGCACGCCCGACTCGGGGGCAACGACGGTCTCCGACTCCTTGGCGACCGGCAGCGGAGCGTCGACGTCGCCGCCCTGCGCCGCGATCATCGCCCGCCACTTGTCCATGGCCCGGCCGTCGGCCAGGGCCTCGCGCACGTCCGCCTCCGAGGTGGGGCGGTCGGCCGCGGCGAGCATCTCGACGGCGAGGGCCACGGTCAGGTCGACGACGTCGGACGGGCCACCACCCGCGAGGACCTCGAGGGACTCGCGCACCTCCAGTGCATTACCCGCCGTGCGCCCCAGCGGCACCGACATGTCCGTGACCAGGGCGACGGTCCGCACGCCGGCGTCGGTGCCGAGGTCGACCATGGTGCGGGCGAGCTCGCGCGCGCTCTCCAGGGTCTTCATGAACGCGCCGGAGCCGACCTTCACGTCGAGCACCAGGGCCCCGGTACCCTCGGCGATCTTCTTCGACATGATCGAGCTCGCGATGAGCGGGATCGCCTCGACGGTGCCGGTGACGTCACGCAGCGCGTACAGCTTGCGGTCGGCGGGCGCGAGGCCCGCCCCCGCCGCGCAGATGACGGCGCCGACGGACTCGAGCTGGGCCATCATCTCGTCGTTGGACAGGGACGCGCGCCAGCCGGGGATGGACTCCAGCTTGTCGAGCGTGCCGCCCGTGTGGCCGAGGCCGCGGCCCGAGAGCTGCGGCACCGCGACGTCGAACGCCGCCACCAGGGGCGCGAGCGGCAGGGTGATCTTGTCGCCGACACCGCCCGTGGAGTGCTTGTCCGCCGTCGGCCGGGAGAGGTCGGCGAACGACATGCGCTCGCCGGACGCGATCATCGCGCTCGTCCACCGGGAGATCTCCGCGCGCGACATGCCGTTCAGCAGGATCGCCATGGTCATCGCGGACATCTGCTCGTCCGCCACCACACCACGGGTGTAGGCGTCGAGGAGCCAGTCGATCTGCTCGTCGGTGAGGGGCTCCGCGTTGTCGCGCTTCGTCCGGATGATGTCGACTGCGTCGAACTGCTCGGTCATCGCCTTGCCTCTCGCACATGGTCCAGGTCGCCCGGCCCGAAGGCCTGGGGCAGTACTTCGGTCATCGGCACCACGCCCTGCGGGGTGTCGACCAGCAGCTCCGGCCCGCCGTGCTCCCAGAGGAGCTGCCGGCACCGGCCGCACGGCATGATCGTCTCGCCGAGCGCGTTCACGCACGTGAACGCGGCGAGCCGGCCGCCGCCCGACATCACGAGGGCGCTGACGAGCGAGCACTCGGCGCACAGCGTCACGCCGTACGCGGCGTTCTCGACGTTGGCGCCGACGAGCAGGCGGCCGTCGTCGGCGAAGGCCGCCGCGCCGACCGGGAAGCCCGAGTACGGCGCGTACGCCTTCTCCACCGCTTCCCGTGCGGCAGCCCGCAGGCCGTCCCAGTCCACCGCACCCGCAGGATCCACCGTGCTTGCCGAGTCCACGGAGCTCACGTCCACCTCTCTCATCCCTTGACGTACGGCTCGCCCGACGCGGCCGGGGGACGGGAGCGTCCCACCAGGCCCGCGACGGCGAGCAGCGTGACCACGTACGGGATCATGAGCATGAACTGGCTGGGCACGGGCGAGCCCACCACGGAGAGCACGTTCTGCAGGTTCGACGCGAAGCCGAACAGCAGACCGGCGAAGGCGGCACGCACCGGGTCCCACTTGCCGAAGATGACGGCGGCCAGCGCGATGTAGCCCGCGCCACCGGTCATGTTCTCGCCGAACTGGCTGAGCTGCACCGTGGTGTAGAAGGCGCCGCCGAGTCCCGCCACGGCCCCCGCGACGAGCACGGCGTTGTAGCGGGTGCGCACCACGTCGATGCCGACGGTGTCGGCAGCCTTCGGGTGCTCGCCCACGGCACGCAGCCGCAGGCCCCAGCGGGTCCGGTTCAGCGCGTACCAGACGGCGGGGACAGCGAGGAACATCAGGTAGATCAGCAGCGGCTGGCGGAACAGCACCGGCCCGAGCACGGGGATGTCCGAGAGGATCGGGATCGGGATGGCGGTGAAGCGCGTGGTCGAGTTGAGCTGCTCCGCGCCGGGTACGAGCACCTGCGAGTACAGGAAGCTCGTCAGGCCGACCACCAGCACGTTCAGCACCACACCGACGATCACCTGGTTCACGTGGTACGTGATCGCGAACAGGCCGAGGACCAGCGCGACGAGGGCGCCGGCCGCCACCGCCGCGACCAGGCCGGCCACCGCGCTCCCGGTGATCGAGGAGACGACCGCCGCGGTGAACGCCGCGCCGAGCAGCTGCGCCTCGATGGCGATGTTCACGACGCCCGCACGCTCGCCGATCACGCCGCCCATGGCGCCGTACACGAACGGGACGGACCACAGCACGGCGCCGCCGAGCAGGCCGACGACCGACAGGTCGCGGGGGCTGCCCGCGCCGGCCCACGCCAGGAACCCGGTCAGCCCGGCCAGGGCGAACACGATCACCACCCAGACCGGCGTCCTGGTCCCGCGTGCGGTGAGCACGGCGGCTGCCGCGGTCGCCGCGAGCAGCACGGCGCCGCACACCCAGGCGAGCGCCGCCGACGGCAGCACGATCACCGGGATCTGGAAGAAGTCGCTGCGCCCCGAGAGCAGGAACCGCGTGTCACCGGAGTGCGGTACGGCCAGGAGCAGCAGCGCGTACAGCGCGGTCACGGCCAGCAGCACGCCCGTCGTCTTCCAGGACACGACGGTCACGGTGCGCGTCGTCTCCGAGAGGGGCGCGTCGAGCTGGGTGGTCTTGTGGTCGGCACTCACGCTGCCGCCTCCTTCCGGTTCCGGGTCGCCTTCGTCTTCTTCGCTGCCCGACGCCGGTTCGGGTCCGGCAGCCGGAAGATCGCCCTGACCAGCGGCGGCGCCGCGATGAACAGCACGATGAGCGACTGGACCACGAGCACGATGTCGCTCGGGACGCCCTCGGCGGCCTGCATGGTGGTGCCGCCGGCCTTGAACGCGCCGAACAGGATCCCTGCCGCGAGCACGCCCCACGGGCTGGACCCGCCGAGCAGGGCGACGGTGATCGCGTCGAACCCGACGCCCGCGTCGATGTCCGAGCCGAAGCCGGTCGTGACGCCACCCAGCACCTGCGAGGCGCCGGCCAGGCCGACGAGCCCGCCGGCCACGAGCATGGAGCTCACGGTGGCACGGCCGGTGTCGATGCCCGCCACCCGCGCGGCACGCGGGTTCTCCCCCACCGCGCGGAACACGAACCCGGTGGACGACCGGTTCAGCAGCCACCACACGCCGACGACCGCGAGCAGGGCCAGCACGAAGCCCCAGGTCAGGTTGAACTGGTCACCGAGCAGCCGCGGCAGCTGTGCCGACTCCGGCGTCGGCGGCGTCTTCGGGTTGGCCGATCCGGGCGCCTGCAGCAGACCTGGCGTCGCGAGGAAGTAGGAGATCAGGTAGAACGCCACGTAGTTGAGCATGATCGTGACGATCACCTCGTGGGCGCCGGTGCGGGCCTTGAGCAGACCAGCCAGCCCGGCCCACAGCGCACCCGCCGCGATACCGGCGACGAGCGCCATGAACAGGTGCAGCGGGAACGGCACGCCGCTGACGCCGAAGCCGACCCAGCCGGCCGCCGCTGCCGCGACGAGCATCTGTCCCTGGCCACCGATGTTGAACAGCCCGGCGCGGAACGCGAGTGCCACGCCGAGGCCCGCCGCGATGAGCGGGGTCGCGTAGCTGAGCGTCTCGGTCAGCGGCCGGATGGCGGTGACGAAGTCGGGCGCCTGGAGGTTGACCACCGAGCCGCGGAACAGCGCCGAGTACGCGCCGCCGATCGCCTGACCGAGCGCGACCAGGGTGTCACCCGGCCGGGCGAAGAAGTAGGCGGAGGCCTCCTTCACGCCCTCGTTGGTGAAGGCGATCATGATCGAGCCCGCGATGACCGCGAGCAGCACGGCGCCCGCGGACACGGTCCATGGGCTCGTCATCGTCTGTTGCAACGCCTTGGCCAGGCGGCTCTCCGTGTCGACGGCGCCGTCGACGGCCGGTCCGGCCTCGCGTGCCCGTTCCTGCTCCAGCTCCTCGGCCGTGCCGGGGTCCAGGCCGGGTTCCTGCTCGGGGTTCGGCCCCGAGCTCGATCCGCTGTTCGAACGAGGCGCGTTCACGCGACCTCTCCCTTCGCGTCCTCCGGGGAGATCCCCGCCATCATCAGGCCCAGCACGTCACGCGGGGTGTCTGCGGGTACGACGCCGACCACCGTGCCGCGGTACATCACCATGATGCGGTCGGCCAGCGCCAGCGCCTCGTCCAGCTCGGTGGAGACGACCACCACCGGCACGCCGGAGTCGCGCGTGGCGATGATCCGCTTGTGGATGAACTCGATGGAGCCCACGTCCACACCGCGCGTCGGCTGCGCCGCGACGAACAGGCGCAGGTCGCGCGACAGCTCGCGCGCGAGCACCACCTTCTGCTGGTTGCCGCCGGACAGCCGCCCGACAGGCGTGGTGATGCCCTGCGCGCGGACGTCGAACTCGGCGACCTTCTCCTGCGCGAACTTGTCCCGGAACCCGAGCTGGAGCGCGCCGCTCTTGACGAACGGCCGGCCGTCGGAGCGGTCGAGCATGAGGTTCTCGGCGATGGTGAACTCGCCGATCAGGCCGTCGTGCGTGCGGTCTTCGGGGACGAAGCCCACGCCGGCGTCCAGGATGTGGCGCACGGACCGGCCCACGAGCTCCTTGCCGTCCAGCGTGATGCTCCCCGACACGTCGCTCTCGAGACCCAGCAGGGCCTCGGTGAGCTCGGTCTGCCCGTTGCCCTGCACACCCGCGATGGCGAGCACCTCGCCGCCGCGCACCTCGAAGCTGACGTTGTCGACCACCACGGCGCCCGACTCGCTGGTGACCACCAGGTCGGTGACCTTGAGCCCGTTGTCGCGCAGGGTCGGCGCGTCCTTCTGCACCGTGAGCTCCACGGAGCGGCCCACCATCAGGGAGGCGAGCTCGCTGTCCGACGCCGTCGGGCTGGCCTCGCCCACCACCTTGCCGTGGCGGATCACGGTGATGCGGTCCGCGACGGCACGCACCTCGCGCAGCTTGTGCGTGATGAACACGATCGCGGAGCCGGCGTCGCGGAGCTGGCGCATGATCGCCATCAGCTCGTCGGTCTCCTGCGGCGTGAGCACCGCCGTCGGCTCGTCGAAGACCAGCACGTCCGCGTTCCTGGAGAGCGCCTTGATGATCTCGACGCGCTGCTGGACGCCCACAGGGAGGTCCTCGACCAGTGCGTCGGGGTCCACGTGGAAGCCGAACCGGGCGGAGATCTCCTTGACCTGCGCGCGGGCGGCCTCGAGGTCGAGACGTCCGCCGCCGCGGGTCTGCTCGTGGCCGAGCATCACGTTCTCGGCGACGGTGAAGACCGGGACCAGCATGAAGTGCTGGTGCACCATGCCGATGCCCGCGGCCATCGCGTCGCCGGGGCCGGAGAAGCTCTGGACGACGTCGTCCAGCAGGATCTCGCCCTCGTCCGCCTCGTACAGGCCGTAGAGCACGTTCATCAGGGTGGACTTGCCAGCCCCGTTCTCGCCGAGGAGCGAGTGGATCTCGCCTGGCTCAACCACCAGGTCGATGGCGTCGTTCGCGACGAGCGCGCCGAAGCGCTTGGTGATGCCGCGCAACTCGAGCCGCATAGGAATCCTTCCGGAAAGGGGGCCCGCACGTATTAGGGCTCATGACAGGTCCCGGGGCGCACGGCGTGAACCGTGCCCCCCGGGACCATCTTGCGTCAACTCTCCGACATCCACCGCGACAGCTACCGATCAGCCGTCACAGTCTGTCGGATCACTGGGCGAGGTAGGACTTCACCTCGACGTCGCCGGCGATGATGGACTCCTTGAGCGTCTGCACCTCTTCCCAGAGGGCCGGGTCCACCTTGTCCTCGAAGTTGTGCAGCGGCGCGAGGTCCACGCCACCGTTCTCGAGGGTGCCGACGTACGGCGTCGGGTCGAACTCGTCGTTGCCCGAGGCGATGACCGCCTCCTCCGTCGAGACGTCCATCCCCTTCAGAATGGAGGTGAGCACGATGTCCTGCGTGGTCGGGTCCGTCTCGTAGAAGTCGGCGTCCACGCCGATCAGGGCGACGTCCTCGCCCGAGTCAACGATGGCGTCCACCGCGGGCTGGTAGATCGGGCCACCGACGGGCAGGATCACGTCGACGCCCTGGTCGAGGATGTTCTGGGCGGTGGTCTTCGCCGCCGGGTCGGCCTGGAAGCTGCCCGTGAACGAGCCCTTCTTGCCGTCCCAACCGATCAGCTCGACGTCGGCGTCCTTGGTCTCGTTGTAGTAGTCGACGCCCTGCTTGAACCCGTCCATGAAGATCGTCACGGTCGGGAAGTCCATGCCACCGAACGTGCCGACCTTGCCGGCCTTCGAGTAGCCCGCGGCGAGGTAGCCGGCGAGGAACGCGCCCTCCGCCGTGTTGTACAGCAGCGGCTTGATGTTGTCGGCGTCTGCCTTGCCGTCGAAGTCGGCGTCGGCCGCGTCGTCGATGATGATGTAGTCGATGTCGGGGTTGGCCTTCGCCGACGCGATGGTGGTCGCGGAGAGGTTGAAGCCCACCGTGACGATCGCGTTGCAGCCCTCGGAGACCAGCGTCTGGACGTTGCCCTCGTACTCGGACGCCGATGTCGACTGCACGTCGACCAGCTTGGTGCCGAGCTCGTCGGCCGCAGCCGTGGCGCCCTCGTAGCCGAGCTGGTTGAAGCTCTTGTCGTCGAAGCCACCCTCGTCCGAGACGATGCAGGGCTTGAAGTCGCTGGTGGCCTCGCCACCGGTGGTCTCCTCAGGGGCGGCGCCGCATGCCGACAGCGCGAGCGCCGCTGCGCCCGCGAGGGCGGTAAGCCGAACAGCCTTCTTCACTGGTGCTCCTTCGATGGTCCAGACGGGCCTGATCCAAATAGGTCTGGGGCCCTATACCGCACCGAGGGTAGCCAGCGCATCCCGCATTTCGCGTTTCGAGACGGTAACCGGAGTAAGTCGTTACCGAAGCGTCATCGACAGGAACATCCAGCGGTCAGCTCGCCGCAAACTGGGCAAGGGTCCGCACGCCGACGCCGATCGCGCGCTCGTCCACGACCAGGTCGCCCTGGTGCAGGTCGTAGGTGCGGCCGCCGGGGGTGCGCACGCCGAGGCGGGCCATGGTGCCGGGCACCTTGCGCAGGAACCAGGCGAAGTCCTCGCCACCCATCGACTGCTCGGTGAGCTGCACCGCGCCCGGGCCGACGGCCGCGCGGACCGCGTCCTCGAGGTCGCCCGTCGCCTCGGTCTGGTTCTCGACCGGCGGCACGCCGTGCGTCACGGTCACCGAGACGCTGACCTGGTAGGGAGCCACGATCTGCTCGACCGCCTCGCGCACCAGCTCGCCCGCCTTCTCCCAGGCGCGCACGTCGAGGCAGCGCAGCGTGCCCTTGACGATGCCGGTGGACGGGATCGCGTTGGGTGTCGAGCCCGCCTGCACGGCGCCCCACGTCAGGTTGACGCCGGAGCGCGGGTCGAGCCGGCGGCCGAGCACTCCCGGCGTCTGGGTGATGACCTGGCCGAGCGCGAACACGACGTCGCCCGTGAGGTGCGGGCGTGAGGTGTGGCCGCCGGGCGACGAGATGGTCACCATCACGGAGTCGCTGGCCGAGGTGATCGGGCCGATCCGGGTGCCCACGTGCCCGACGTCGAACTTGGGGTCGCAGTGCAGCGCCGCCATCCGGTCCACGCCGTCGAGCTCGGAGGTGCGGTTGATGATGTCCTCGGCGCCACCGGGGAAGACCTCCTCGGCGGGCTGGAAGAAGAGCCGGACGCCGCGTCGCAGGCGCCCCTCCTCCGCCAGGCGGGCGAGCACGAGGCCCGCCCCGAGCACGACGGTGGTGTGCACGTCGTGCCCGCAGGCGTGCGCGACGCCCGGCTCGGTCGAGGCGAATTCCACCCCGCTCGTCTCCTGCAGCGGCAGGGCGTCGAGGTCGGCGCGGAGACCGACCCTGCCCTCGCCGTCGGGCCCGTGGTCAGGGCCGATGTCGCAGACCAGGCCCGAGCCGATCGGCAGCAGGCGCGGCTCCAGGCCGGCCGCCCGCAGGCGCTCGGCGACGACCTGGGTCGTGCGGGTCTCCTTGCGGGACAGCTCCGGGTGGGCGTGCACGTCGCGGCGGAACCTGACCAGCTCGGCGTCCAGGGCATCGGCGAGCTCGCCCACGCGGGCGGCCAGCGCAGCGACGACATCCGTCGCGTTACCTCCGGGCACGTCTCCCACCGGCATCTGATCGCCCGAAACGATCTGATCGAAGTCGGCGAGACTGACGGGCTGCTGGGTCGGGTTCACCTGACCACGGTAGCGCTGTCCGCTGCGCGAGACACCTCCATGGACCACCCATTCCGCGATGCGGACACCATGCCCATGCAATCGGAACTCGACCTGTGGCACAAACCCAGGCAGAGCCCTGGCCGGGTAGAGGAGAGCGAGATCGTGGGGAAGTTGTGAAGGTAAAGCGCGTGCCGGAACCTGGTCGGCACTGCGTAAGACGGCATGCCACAGCAGGCCGCCCTCATTCGACCGCCGTCGCGCTTCACAATCGAATCGTTACGCAGGGTCCTACTTGGACATTCGTCCGAATTCTATTGATCTGTCAGGAAACTAGGATGGTCGTGACGGTTCACCTTCCCGTGAATCATTGCCCGGTTCTAGCAATGAAACTGATACGAGAGGCATCCCGTGAGCAAACTGAGACTGCTTGGTGCAGCTTTGCTGGCTGCGTTGATGGCACTACCGGGGACGGCAACCGCAACAGCGCAAACCGCCACAGTTCCTGGCCACGTAGAGATCACCCCGTCCGGGGAGCAGGAAATGCGCGACTTCTGGTCGCGTTACTCAGTGCCCCCCGCGACGCAGGAAGCACTGATCAAGCGCCTAGAGGCCGGCGACAGGATCGACTCGACGCGAACTGACAGAGATCCTGTGGCAACCGAGAACATCGATACGGCAGGCCTGCGTCGGACCGTTGAGCGGTTCCGCGACGGCTCGGTGTCGGTCACGTCGATCAGTCGCCCCACATCGGCCGGAACCATCGGTCCCTCCACCGTGAACAACTGCCGTAGCAGCGAATCCGGAACCGGATACGTCAACTGGTACGACTGCCACGCATCCTCGCAGAACGGCGTGGTGACCTTCGGCTTCTACATCTCCTACACGATCACGCCCCGCTACGACCAGATCATCGAGGTCGGTTCCCCATACCGGCACTGCTCGGTAGGGACCTGCGACACACCAAAGCTCGCAATCAGGAAAAAGACCGAGACGTCCACGGGATCTGCCTGGGCGAACATCACAGCAATCCACACGAACATCAACGGCAGCGGATCCACCAAGTACGAGATGCGTGCGCTCGTCGGTGACAACCGCGCCAGTACCCGATGGGAGACGCCATGATTCGCCGCGCCTTTTCCGCCTTCACCACGTTGGCTGTCGCAATAGCGCTGACAATCCCGTTCGGCGCGGCCACAGCGTCCGCGAGCACTGACGACTACACCCACTTGCGGAACTACTGGACGCAATACGGTGTTTCCGGCCAAGTGCAGGAGCAACTGATCCGAAGCATGGAAGCCGGCGAGAACCCGGACTCGATGACACTGGAGACGGAGCCGATCGCTGTCCGCACGGTGCGTGAGGGCACAATGGAGACGACGGTCCTTCAGTACCCTGACGGTTCCGTATCCACCCAGTCGATACAAGCCCCGAGGACTGCTGGCGGGGTCAGTGCATCTGGGATATCTGAATGCAGCGTGACACAAGGCAGCGGTTGGGTTCGCTACAGCGGCTGCAAGGTTTCCGCCGGGAATGGCAGCATTTATATCTCGTTCAAGGTTACGTACGAGAAGTACTCGCAAGCCAACGCGGAGATCAAGAACCACGGTAGTTCCAACGTGTCGGCACCAGGAGGGTCAGCAACTGACCCGACCGTCTCAGGGCAGCGACGGGTCTCGACTCGCTCGCTTGAAGCTTTCGTCAAGTACCACACGGTCTTCGAGCGCGCCTCCGGCGGCGGCAACGAGGACATCTACCTGGGCTTCTGGCTCAAGTGGGATGGAACCCGGAGCTCCTCCCTGAGCTAAGAGGTGCGTAGTTGTCGGGGGGAGGGGGGGTAAAAAAGCCCAGCCACCCAGACCCCGTTTTTCCATTCCGAGCGGCCGCCCGGCCCAGCAACAATAAGATCACAACCCAGTGTCTTATAAACAAAAACCAGCCCCCCAGACA
>NZ_JBHXBG010000115.1:0-18563 GCF_042726755.1 Promicromonospora sp. NPDC060271
GAGATCGGTCAATCAACCGACCGATCTCAGAGCAACCGACCGAACTCACTTCACGCTGCATGCAACTGACCGATCTCGCGGCACCTAGGTGTCCACGGCGAACTTCAGACGCAGAACGCTAGCGGCCGGGCAGCTCCATCGTCCGCAGGGTCGCCTCGTCCTCGAAGCAGTAGCCCCACGCCTCGCCTGGCTCGATCGAGCGCATCAGCGGGTGGCCGGTCTCCCGGAAGTGTCCGGTGGCGTGCTTGGCCGGCGAGGAGTCGCAGCAGCCCACCTGCCCGCACACGAGGCAGCTGCGCAGGTGCACCCACGTGCCGCCGTGCTCGAGGCACTCGGGGCAGCCCGCACGGCTGGCGGGCTCCAGCACGGCGATTTGGTCCAGGTGCGTACACACATCACTCATCGCTTGGCTCCTCGCTTGGTCCTGTCACGGTGTCCTTGGTCCTGTCACGGTGTCCTGCCGGCTCGGCTGTCACGATCCTAGGCTCGCACCGCGCCGGCTTCGGCGCCGGGCCGGTTCATGATGCCAGCGGGTCACCCTGGGGCGGCGTGTCGCCGCGGTCCGTCGCGCGGTCCAGCGTCCGGTCGGGGAGCCAGACCGTGAACGTGCTGCCGCTCGGGCCGTGGTCGGTGTGCAGCAGGTGGCCGTCGTGGCTCTCGGCGACCTGGCGGGCGATCGCCAGACCGAGGCCGGAGCCGTCCGGTCGGTCCGGGTGCCCGCCGGCCGCCCCAGCCCCGGCCCCAGCCCCAGCACCAGCACCACCGCCGTCCTGCCCCCGGTAGAACCGGTCGAAGATCCGGTCCCTGGCCTCGGCGGGCACCCCGGGCCCCTCGTCGGCCACCGCGATCCAGGCCCAGCCCTGCCGGCTCCCCACGCCAACGGTGATCGCGCTGCCCACCGGCGCGAGCCGCACCGCGTTGGACAGCAGGTTGTCGACCGCCCGGCCCAGCGCGTTCGCGTCGCCGTACGCGACCGGCCCGGAATGGGTCCGCTCGACGATCGACACACCCCGCCGCTCGGCGACCGCGCGGTTGTCGCGGACGGCGCCCTCGGCGAGCGCGGCGAGATCGACCTCCCGGTCCACGAAGGCCTCCGAGCGGAACCGCGCGGTGGCCAGCAGGTCCTCCAGCAGCCGGGACATGCGGCTCGTCGCGCCGAGGACGACGGCGGTCGCCTCCGCCCGCTGCGCCCGGTCGGCCTGCTCGTTGCCGAGCACCGCCTCGACGTTCGCCTGCACCACCATCACGGGGTTGCGCAGCTCGTGGGACACATCCTCGATGAGCCTGCGTTCCGCGGTGAACGCCCGGTCCAGCCGGTCGAGCATCCCGTCGATCGTGTCGGCGAGGGTGCGCAGCTCGTCCCGCGGGCCGGTGGCGCCGATCCGCCGGGACAGGTCGGTGGCGCCGATCTCCTGGGCGGTGCGCGTGATGGCCTCGACGGGCCGCAGCGCCCGCCCGGAGACCCACCAGCCGACGGCCACGCTGAGCAGGAACATCACCGCGAGCGCCACCGCCGAGTAGTCCCGCAGCGTCTGCAGGGCGGTGTAGTTCACGGCGTGCTGGACCGTGTCGAGGTCGGCCGCCTCGAACTGTTCGCCGGGCTTGTAGGCGAAGCTGCCGTCGGGCTTCTTCTCGATCCGCTTGACGGTGACAGGGTCCAGCGGCGCGGCGGTGACGGTCTGGGAGAGCGCGAAGTAGACGCCCGCGAGGATGAGGGCGGTGATGCCGAAGAGCGTCGCGGAATAGGTCAGGGCGAGCCGCATCCGCACGGTGCGCGCCCACCCGGGCAGCCCCCGGAGGGTCATGCGGGGACGCCCTCGACGGGGCCGTCCACACCGGCCGGCAGCTCGCGGAGCCGGTACCCGCGGCCGATGACGGTCTCCAGCGCGGGGTCCTCGCCGTCGAGCGTGAGCTTGCGCCGCAGGGTGCCGACGGTGACGCGGACGGTCTGGGTGAAGGGGTCGGCGTTCTCGTCCCACACGTGCTCGAGCAGCTCCTCGGCGGGCACCACGTAGGCGGGCCGGTTCATCAGGTAGCGCAGGACGGCGAACTCCTTGCGGGTCAGCACGAGCTCGCGGGTGCCGCGCCAGGCGAGCTGGCGGGCGGCGTCGAGCCGGATGGGGCCGTGCACGAGGACCGCGGCGGCCTCGCGCGCCTCGCGGCGCAGCAGGGCGCGGATGCGGGCGGAGAGCTCGATGATCGCGAACGGCTTGACGAGGTAGTCGTCGGCGCCGACGTCGAGGCCGGTCACCCGGTCGGTGAGGCGGCCGCGCGCGGTCAGCATGAGGATGCGCGGCGGGTCGCCGTCGGCGAGGGGTACCTGCCCGCCGCGGATGGCGCGGGTCAGGTCGAAGCCCGTCCCGTCGGGGAGGGTGATGTCGAGAAGGACGACGTCGTACGGGTTGAGGCCGAGCTTCTGTCTCGCCTCGGCGACGGTGCGCGCCTGGTCGACGGCGTAGCCCTCCCGGCGCAGTGCCACCTGCAGGGCACTCACCAGACCTGCCTCGTCCTCCACGATCAGCAGCCGCACAGCAGCACGGTAACCGCCCGGCGGCGGGTCTGACAGGCCCTGTCGGTCCCTCCTTTCGGTCGGCTTTCGTTCCCGTTTCCCGCAGTTTTCTCTTCCGTCGGGTGGAGTCGGTGTCATGGACGAGCCCATGGAACAGCGCAGACCCGCCACCCAGGACATCCCCTCCGTCGCGACGCACCCGCCGCTGCGTCCGGCCGCCGCCCTGCTCGAACGGGCGCTGATCGAGGTCAAACGAGTGATCGTGGGGCAGGACCACATGGTCGAGCGGATCATGGTCGGCCTGCTCGCCCGCGGCCACGTGCTGCTGGAGGGCGTGCCGGGCGTCGCGAAGACGCTCGCGGTGCGCACCCTGGCGACCGTGGCAGGTGGCTCGTTCGCCCGCCTGCAGTTCACGCCGGACCTGATGCCGTCGGACATCGTCGGCACCCGGGTCTGGAAGCCGTCGCGGGAGGACTTCGACGTCGAGCTCGGCCCCGTGTTCGCCAACCTCGTCCTCGCCGACGAGATCAACCGCGCACCCGCCAAGGTGCAGTCGGCCCTGCTGGAGGCGATGGCGGAGGGCCAGGTCAGCATCGGCGGCCGCACCTACGCGCTGCCCGACCCGTTCCTCGTCCTGGCCACCCAGAACCCGATCGAGAGCGACGGCGTCTACGCGCTGCCGGAGGCGCAGCGCGACCGGTTCCTGCTCAAGGTCGACGTCGACCACGCCGACGAGCTGGAGGAGCTGACGATCGTGCAGCGCATGAGTGCGGCGCCCCCGCGCGCGGAGCCGCTGCTCGACCCGGCGATGGTCCGCCAGCTCCAGCGCGAGGCGGACCAGGTGTTCGTGCACCACGCCGTCGCGCGGTATGCGGTGGCGGTCGTGATGGCCACCCGCAAGCCGCACCAGTACGGGCTGCACAACCTCGACGGCGTGCTGGAGTACGGCGTCAGCGCACGCGGCAGCCTCGGGCTGATCGCCGCCGGGCGGTCGCTGGCCCTCATGCGCGGGCGCGACTACGTGCTGCCTGCGGACCTCGTCGACCTGGCGGGCGACACCCTTGCCCATCGGCTCGTGCTCACGTTCGACGCGGCGGCCGACGGCGTCGACCCCCGCACCGTGATCGACGCGGTGCTGGCCGCCGTGCCGCAGCCGCGCGTGGCGCCGGCCGAGGAGGAGGTGGTCGTGCGATGACCGAACCGTCGCGGGACGACCCGGCCCGGAACGGCCCTGCCCACGACGACTCGGCTGGCCGGTTCCGCAAACTCGAGCTCACCGTCCGGCGCCGGGTCGACGGGCTGCTGCAGGGCGACGTCGACGGGCACGCGCTCGGCCCCGGCTCCGACCCGGAGGAGCTCAGCCAGTACCAGCCGGGGCAGGACGTGCGCCGGATCGACTGGAACGTCACCGCCCGCACGGGCGACCCGCACCTGTGGCGCACGCGCGCCCAGCACGAGCTGGACACCTGGCTCCTCGTGGACCGCAGCCCCAGCATGACCTTCGGCACCGCCCGGACCGAGAAGGTGGACGTCGCCGAACAGGTGGCGGCCGCCGTCGGACTGCTCACGACCGGGCAGGGCAACCGCGTCGGCGTAGGGCTGATCGACGAGGCCGGCCTGCGCTGGATCTCGCCACGCCCCGGACGAGCCGCCGCGGCGGCGCTCACCCGGCTCGACGCGGCGGTCCGCCAGGGCAGCCCGACGGTCTCCCTGTCAGACGCCCTGCGCGGGCTCGGCGCCCGCGCCCGACGTCGCGGGCTGTGCGTGGTCGTCACCGACCTGGTGGCACCCGACGGCACGATCGAGCGGCCCTTCGAGTGGGAGGGCGCGCTCCGGCGGCTGACCGCCAGGCACGACGTGATCGTCGTCGAGGTCGACGACCCGCGCGAGCGCGAGCTGCCCGACGTCGGCGAGGTCGTGCTCGTCGACCCCGAGACCGGCGTCCAGCGCGAGGTGTCGACGTCCGACCCCGAGCTGCGCCTCGCCTACGCCATGGTCACCGCCCTGCATCGCGACGAAACGGCAGCGGCCGTCCGCGCCGCCCGTGCCGAACACCTGCGCGTGAGCACCGCCGACGACTGGGCTGCGGTGCTCGCCCGGTTCGTCAAGGACCGCCGTCGCGCCCCCGCCCGCCGTCACCGGAGGACATCATGACCTTCACCGACCCCCTGTTCCTGCTCGCCCTCGTGCCCGTCGCCGCGCTCGCGCTCGCGTACGTCCTGCTGCGGCGGCGGCGTACCCGCTACGCCGTCCGGTTCGCGACCCTGCCGATGCTCGACCGGGTCGCCCCCGCCCGCCCGCGCTGGCGGCGACATCTCGCGACCGGCCTCGTCCTGCTCGCGCTCGGCGCGTTCGCCACCGCCGCCGCCGGACCGCAGATGCGGCTGCGCGTGCCGTACGAGCGCGCGACGGTCATCGTCGCCATCGACGTGTCCGGCTCGATGGAGGCGCAGGACGTCCCGCCCGACCGGCTGACCGCCGCCAAGGAGGCCGCGGTGCGGTTCGTCCGCGAGCTCCCCGAGACGGTCCAGGTGGGCGTCGTCGCGTTCGCCGAGGAGGCGGAGCTGGTCGCCCCCGTCACCGCCGACCGCGCCCTGGTCGAGAACTCCGTCCGGAACCTGCGGTCCGACGGCGGCACCGCCATCGGCGAGGCGGTGTTCGCCGCGGCCGCCGAGGTGGTCCGGCAGGCCGCCACCAGCGGCACGGCGGCGGACGGCGAGGCTGCGCCGGACGGCGGCACGGCGCCGGACGGCGGCACGGCCGACCCGATCCCCGCCCGGCTGGTCCTGCTCTCCGACGGGTTCAACACCGCCGGGCGCAGCCCCGCCAGCTCGGTCCAGGCGGCCCTCGACGCCGAGATGCCCGTCTCGACGATCGCCTACGGCACGCCCGGCGGCGTCATCGGCAGCGGCACCCGCACCCAGTCGGCGCCCGCCGACGACAACACCCTGCGCATGCTCGCCGAGGAGACCGCGGGCCACTTCTACCGCGCCGAGAGCGGCGCCGAGCTGGACCAGGTCTACGAGGACATCGGCTCGGCCATCGGCTGGCGCACCGAGACCACCCTCGTCACGACGCCGCTGGTCCTGATCGGCCTCACGCTCGCCCTCACCGCCACCGCCCTGTCCCTGCGCTGGTTCTCCCGGTTGGTCTGACACCGTTCGAAGGAGCGTTCCCTTGCAAAACCCCGACCCGCTGCTCCATGGTTCACCTGCCGCTTCACCTACCGGTTCGCCCGACGACAGCCCGCCCACAGGCCTCGGCCGGCCCGCCGGCCCGCGCCGCTTCGTCGTCGGCGAGCCGGTCGCACCGGCGCCGCCAGCGCCGGAGCCGGTTCGTTCCCGGCTGATGCCGACGATCGGCCCGGCCGCGGCTCCCGCGTTCACGCCGGCCGCGCCACCCGGTCCCGGGCGTGCGTTCGGCCTGCCTGCCGGTCCGCCCGCTCCCGAACCCGAGACCCCGCACGACGCGGTACCCCGCCGTCCGCGGGTCCTGCTGACGCTCGCCACCGCGCTCGCGCTGGGCGCGCTGCTCGGGTCGGCCACGACGGGCCTGGTCACCGGGCTGAGCCTCGCACCAGAGGAGACCGCACGCCCGGTGGTGGATCAGGGCACCGGCACGACGACCACCGCGAGCGCGGCCCAGCGCGCGCTGCCGAGCGTCGTCCAGGTTAGGGCGGGTGCGCGTGGCGGGTCGGGCGTCATCATCGACGCGAACCACGTGGTCACCAATGGGCACGTGGTCGTAGGCAGCGAGACCGTCGAGCTGCTGCTCGACGACGGGAGCTCCGTCACAGGCCGGGTGCTCGGCGCCGACGAGCGCAACGACATAGCGGTGGTCGAGGCCGATCTTGGTGGGGCCCGCGCGGCGGCCCTGGGGCGCAGCGCCGGGCTGCAGATCGGCCAGCCGGTCATCGCCGTCGGGTCGCCGCTCGGGCTGACGGGCAGCGTCACGGCGGGGGTGGTCAGCGCCGTCGACCGCAGCTCCGGCAACTATCCCGGGCCGATGATCCAGACCGACGCGTCGATCAACCAGGGCAACTCGGGCGGTCCCCTGGTGGACCTGAGCGGTCAGGTGGTCGGCATCAACACGGCGATCGCGACGGTCGGCAGCTCGGGCAACATCGGCATCGGGTTCGCCGTGCCGATCGACCGAGCCGCCGACGTCGCGGAGCGCATCATCGCCGGGGACTGACCTGGGTCGGGTGCCGGCCCGGGCGCCGGCCGACTCAGGTGAACAGGCCGCTGTAGGCGTTCAGGGCCGGCTGGCCGCCCAGGTGCGCGTACAGGACCGTCGACTCCTTGGGGATCTCGCCGCTCGTGACCAGGTCGATCAGGCCGGCCATGGACTTGCCCTCGTACACCGGGTCGATGATGACGCCCTCGAGCCGGCCCGTGAGCCGGATCGCGTCGAGCGTCGACTCGACGGGAATCCCGTACTTGTCGCCGGCCCAGCCGGGCAGCACGGTGATCTCGTCGTCGCGCAGCGGCCGCCCGACCCCGATGAGCTCGGCCGTTGCGCGCGCGATCCTGGCCACCTGGTCGCGGGTGTCCTCGAGCTTCGCGCTCGCGTCGATCCCGATCACCCGGCGGGGCCGGCCGCCCGCCGCTTCCAGCGCGGCGAAGCCGGCGATCATGCCCGCCTGGGTGGAACCCGTGACCGCGCACACGACCACCGTGTCGAAGAAGACGCCGAGCTCACGCTCCTGCTGCTCCACCTCGTGCGCCCAGTGCGCGAAGCCGAGGCCGCCGAGCCGGTGGTCGGACGCGCCGGCCGGGATCGCGTACGGCGTGCCGCCGCGCTCCTTGACCTCGTCGATCGCGCGGGTCCAGGAGTCCTTGAACCCGATGCCGAAGCCCGCCGGGTCGAGCCGGACCTCCGCACCCATGATCCGGCTCAGCATGATGTTGCCGACCCGGTCGGCGACGGAGTCGGGCCAGTCGACCCAGTTCTCCTGCACGAGCACCGCCTTGAGCCCCAGCGAGGCGGCCACCGCGGCGACCTGTCGCGTGTGGTTCGACTGGTAGCCCCCGATCGAGACCAGCGTGTCCGCACCCTGCGCGAGGGCGTCCGGGACCAGGTACTCCAGCTTGCGGGTCTTGTTGCCGCCGTAGGCGAGCCCAGCGTTGCAGTCCTCACGTTTGGCCCAGACCGACGCGCCACCGAGGTGGGCGCTCAGGCGCGGCAGCGGGTGGACGGGGCTCGGCCCGAAGGTCAGCGGGTGGCGGGGGAAGTCAGCGAGAGTGGGCATGCAATATATTGCATGCCCACTCGGGGTTTTGGCAAAGTGCGGGCCCCTCCGAGGCACCGACAGCCGTTTCGGCAGGTGCCGGTGGGCTGAACCATGTTCGACTGGGGCCCGGGTCTTCGGGCCCTGCCGAATGCTCCGGCCTGGCCGAACTGGGCCAGGCCGGGGCGAACGAAATTCAGCAGAGCTGGCACCCTTGCCCCGGGTGGTGTCCGCCCCCGCACATCACCCGACCGGCGCGCCGAGAGGAACCCCATGCCCGACCCCACGCCGCTCGACGAGGTCCTGCGCGAGCTCGCCGCGCTCGAGAACCCCAGGTTCCGCGCGGTCAACGAGCGCAACGGGGACGACCTGGGCGTCAACCTCGCGCAGCTGCGCGCCGTCGCGAAACGCCTGAAGAAGCAGCACGAGCTGGCCGTCGAGCTCTGGGCGACCGGCGACACGGCCGCCCGCCTCCTCGCCACGCTCGTCTGCCGTCCGCGGTCCTTCACCCCGGCCGACGTCGACGCGATGGTCCACGACATCCGCTCCCCCAAGCTGCTCGACTGGTTCGTCGTCAACGTCGTGAAGCCCGGCAGGTTCGGCGAGGAGTTCCGCGAGCGCTGGGCCGCCGACGGCGCCGACCTGGTCGGCAAGGCCGGCTGGACCCTGCAGAGCGACAAGGTGGTCAAGGCGCCGGGCGACGTCGACCTCGACGAGCTGCTCGACACGATCGAGCGGGACATGAAGGACGCGCCCGAGCACACGCAGTGGGCGATGAACACCTGCCTCGCGATGATCGGGATCAACGACCCCGGCCGACGCGCACGAGCGATGAGCATCGGCGAGAACCTGCAGGTCCTCGCCGACTACCCGGCCTCGCCGGGCTGCACGCCGCCGTACGCCCCCGTGTGGATCGCCGAGATGGTCGGACGCCAGGACCGGGCCGGCACCTGACCCTTCCGGCCGGTTGCCGGGCTCCCCGGAACTGCCCCTATGCTGCTCATGGCAACGTTGCCATTCCGACAACGCCATTCGATCGAGCGCGGTCCCTCGCGCATAGGAGCGCACATGCGTCTGGTCCCCAACCCCGTCCTGCCCGGCTGCCATCCCGACCCGTCGGTGGTCCGGGTCGGCGCGGACTACTTCATGGTGACCTCGTCGTTCGCCTACCACCCGGGGATCCCCGTCCACCACAGCCGTGACCTGGTGAGCTGGCGTCTGGTCGGCCATGTGCTCGACGGCGAGAGCTGGCTCCCGCTGGAGGGCAACACGGTGTCCCACGGCGTCTGGGCGCCGACGATCCGGCACCACGACGGCGTCTTCTACGTGGTGGTCACGATCGTGCGGGGCACCGAGGGCGCGACCACGTACATCACAACGGCGGTGGACCCCGCGGGCCCGTGGGCCGTCCCGACCCCGCTCGAGGCCGACGGGATCGACCCGTCCCTGTTCTTCGACCACGACGGCCGGGCGTGGTTCACCGCCGCCCGGGACGCGATCTCGCCCGACGCCACCGGGCCGGGCGAGATCTGGCTGCGGGAGCTCGACCTCGAGACGCTCACGCTGGTCGGCCCGACGCACGTCCTCTGGCACGGCGCCCTCACCAGGCAGTGGGTAGAGGCTCCGCACATCTACGAGCGTGCCGGCCGCTACCACCTGATCGGCGCGGAGGGCGGCACGGAGCGCAACCATGCGGTCACCGCCGCGACGTCCGACACGGTGACCGGACCGTACTCGACGGACCCGCGCAGCCCGCTGCTCACGCACCGGCACCTCGGCGCCGGCGAGCCCGTGCAGAACGTCGGCCACGCCGACATCGTCGAGGCGCCGGACGGCACGGCCTGGGCGCTGGTGCTCGGCGTCCGCCCTGTCAACGGGCACCACACGCTCGGACGCGAGGTGCTGCTCGTCCCGGTGGAGTGGGACGACCGCGGCCCGGTCCTCGCGCCCGGTGCCGGGCGGGTGCAGGGGGTCCTGCCCGGGCTGCCGGACACCACCGCCAGGCCGGCGGACTGGCTGTCGCTGCGCGGCCCCGTGCACGCCGACGTGGTGGACGAGACGGTCACGCTCCGTCCGCGGCCCGCGCCGCTCTCGGGGCGTGAGGTGCCGGCATTCCTCGCGAGGCGCCAGGACATGCACCGCTTCGTCTTCGAGACGTTGGTCGAGACCGACCGGATAGCAGGGCACGACGCCGGGGTGGTCGCCTTCCAGGACGAGAACACGTACCTCGCCGCGCGGGTCCGGCGTCGGCCCGACGGTTGCGTCGTCCGAGTGGCCGGAAAGGTGGGCGGCGCGGAGGTCGTACGTTCCGAGGTGCCGGTCACGGGCGACGTGGTGCTCCGCATCCGGTCGGACGGTCAGTCCTACGCGTTCTCCTGCGTGACCCGCACCGGGGAGGACGTCCTGGCGACCTTCCCGCACACCGCGCTGAGCACGGAGACCGCCGGTGGGTTCGTCGGGGTGCTCCTCGGGCTGGTCAACGAGGCGGCCGAGGGCGCGGCGCCGCTGACGTTCCGTGGCGTCCGGTACGGCGCGGCGTCAGACGGCGCGGGTGCTGGCGCGCACGACCAGCGACGGCGACAGCAGGTGGTGGCGGGCGGCTCCCCCGGCCATCATGTCCAGCAGCACCTCGATCGAGAGGCGGCCCAGGGTCACGAAGTCCTGCCGGACGGTGGTCAGGGCCGGAACGAGGTAGTCGGAGCCGGCCGTGTCGTCGAACCCCACGAGTGACACGTCGCCGGGCACGGCGATCCCGCGAGCGGCGAGGGCCGAGATCACGCCGATCGCCATCTGGTCGTTGCCCGCGAAGATCGCCGTGGGCAGGGTGGCGTCCGGCTGGTCGGCCAGCCCGTCGACCAGCCCGGCGGCGAGCTCGTGCCCGCTGCGCGCGGTGAAGTCGCCGTGGAGCACACGCCGCTCGGCGATCCCGGCGCGCCGGAGCTCGTCGCGCCAGCCGTCCACGCGGGCCCGGGCGTCGTAGGTCTCCATGGCGCCGCTCAGGTGGACGACGTCACGGTGGCCCAGGTCGAGCAGGTGGCGGGTGGCGAGGCGCGCACCCTCCACCTGGTCGAGCTCCACCGAACCGATCGCGGGGTTCGCCACGTTGCCGGACATCATGACGGAGATCGGCACGCGCGCGACGGTCCGGTGCAGCGCCTCCAGCACGACGGGCCGGTCCGCGACGACCGCGACCCCCGCAGCGCCCTGCCCCACGAGCTGCCCGAGGCACTGCTCGAACTGCTCGTGGGTGCCGCCCTGCCAGCTCGTGAGGCTCACCCAGTGGCCGGCGTCCTTCGCGGCCTGCTCGATGCCGAGCAGCATGCGCGGCAGCTCGAACAGCTCCGAGCCGGCCAGGACCACGCCGAGCATCGTGGAGCGACCGCTCCTGAGCACGCGAGCGGAGTCGTTGCGCCGGTAGCCGAGCTCGTCGATGGCGCGCAGAACCCGGTCCCGGGTCGCGGGCCGCACGGTCGGCTCGTTGTTGACGACCCGGCTCACGGTGATGTGCGCGACGCCGGCGGCGCGCGCGACGTCGACCATGGTCGGACGCCGTCCGCCCGGTGCGGTCACCGCGTCTCCTGGTGCGGGATGATCACCCGGTTGATGACGAGCAGGCCCGCCGCCGCGACCGGGACCGCCACGAGAGCGCCGAGGATCCCGCCGAGCGCCGCACCGGCCAGGGCCGCGACGATCACCAGCACGCCCGGCACCGCCACGGCGCGGCTCATCACCCGCGGGGCCAGCACGTACGCCTCCACCTGCATGTACACGAGCAGCAGGATCGCGACGACGAGCGCGGCGAACGGGCTCGCCGTCAGCGTCGCGAGCACCACGAGGATCGAGCCGATGACCGTTCCGACGACGGGGATCAGGGCCGCGACGAACGCGAGGACGGCGAGGAGGATCGGCGCGGGGCTGCCCGCGAACACCGTCAGCAGCAGGGTGAAGGTGGCGTTGATGGTCGCGAGGAAGAGCTGGCCCGCGACATACCGGCCGACGGACTCCAGCACCTCGTTGAGGAGCGATCCGGTCATGTCCCGCCGGGACCGGGGCACGAGCCGCAGGACGGCGGCGACCATGGCCGGCAGGGACACCGCGAAGTAGATCGTCAGCGCGGCGACGATGACGACCGCGGTCACGCCGTTGATCAGCCCGGTGCCGACCTGCAGGACGCCGCCCGCGATCGCCGTGAGCTGGCGGGGGTCGGTGAGCAGCTCGGTCACCGATGCCAGCAGACCGTTCAGGTTGAGGGCGACGAGGTTCTCGGTGGTCCAGACGTACCACGCCTGGTTGGGCAGCTCGCGCAGCCCGTCGACGAGCTGGGCCCCGAAGATCCCGACCTGCGGGACCGCCAGCGGCAGCACCGCCACCACGAAGAGGGCGAGCACGGCGGCTGAACCGACGATCATCACCGTCGCGGCCACCCACCGCACCAGGCCACGTGAGACGAGGAACCGGATCCCCGGATCCAGCGCCAGCGCCAGGAACAGCGCCAGCCCGACGTAGACGAGGACCGTCGCCACCGCCTCGATGGCGCCGAGCACCACGAGACCCGCGCCGACACCCAGGGTCGCGAGCACCGCGTACCCGAACGGGTTCGCCGGCAGGCCGACCGTCACGGCCCGCCTGCCCGCGGTACGAGCACGCGGGACCCGTGGTGATCCCGCGCCCGCCGGGTCGTGCGGCGCACGCGGCCTCCGCGCGCTCGACGATCGAGGCAGGGCGCCGGGTCGTTGCGGCATGCGGGCCATGGCACTCCATCGGTTCTCGGGGTCGGTTCTCGGGTGTCCGCGATGAACACGCGGCGGGTCACAGCCTTCCGGAAAGCGGCCCACTTGTCGCCGTCGGCTCGCGAACGGAGGTCGAGAGCTTCTGAGGGGTTCTCTCCGGGCCTCCCACCCCGGAGGCGGTCAGGGGTGTGATGGGTTCCGATAGGAGCACCGACCCCGCGCCGCACCGCTCGGCACGGGAACCGAGCAAGGAGAGGTACCCATGCGTGGAGTTGTCATGTATGCGCCAGGAGACGTCCGGGTCGAGGAGCGCGAGGACGCCAGGATCGTCGAGCCGACCGATGCCGTGATCCGGGTGACCGCCGCGTGCATCTGCGGCTCGGACCTGTGGCCGTACCGCGGGGTGGAGGCCCTGCGCGGCCCCACACCCATGGGCCACGAGTACATCGGGATCGTCGAGCAGGTCGGCGACGAGGTGCGGAACGTCAAGGTCGGCGACTACGTCGTCGGCTCGTTCGTCGCCTCGGACAACACGTGCGAGATCTGCCAGGCGGGCTACCAGTCCCGCTGCATCCACAACGTGATGATGGGCTCGGTGGGCACCCAGGCCGAGCTCGCCCGCATCCCGCTGGCCGACGGCACCCTTGTCGCCACCCCTGGTACGCCCGACGCCGACCTCGTCCCGTCGCTGCTCGCCGCCTCCGACGTGCTGGGCACCGGCTGGTTCGCCGCCGTGGCCGCCGAGGCGGGTCCCGGCAGGACCATCGCGGTCGTCGGCGACGGCGCGGTCGGACTCTCGGCGGTCCTGGCCGCCAAGCAGCTCGGCGCGGAGCGGATCATCGTGTTCAGCCGCCACCCCGAACGGCAGGCGCTGGCCCGGGAGTTCGGCGCCACCGACATCGTCGAGGAGCGCGGCGACGCCGGTGCCGCGAAGGTCAAGGAGCTCACCGGCGGGTACGGCGCCCACGGCGTCGTCGAGGCGGTGGGTACCGAGGAGTCGATGTGGCAGGCGATCAACTCCGCCCGCCCGGGCGGCTACGTCGGGTACGTCGGCGTCACGCACGGCGTCAGGCTCGACGGCCTGAAGCTGTTCTTCACCGGCGTGCACCTGCACGGCGGCCCCGCCCCCGTGCGCCGGTTCCTGCCCGAGCTGATCCAGCTCATCTGGGACCGCGCGATCGACCCGGGCAAGGTCTTCGACCTCACCCTGCCGCTCGAGGAGGCGGCCGAGGGCTACAAGGCGATGGACGAGCGTCGCGCCACCAAGGTGCTGCTCACCCTCTGACGGTCGCACCGCCGGGAGGCAGATCGTCACCTACAGCCCTCCCCCGAACACGGACTCCGCGGAGAGGTTCGCGCTGCTGGCGAGCTGGGCAGCCACGCGGGAGGCGGAGCATGTCCCTGACGGCGGCCTGGTGAGCAGATCGCACGACGGCGCGGGCCGGCCTGCGCGCACCGACTGACCAGCTAAGCGCTCGACCGCACCACCAGCTCGGGAGCGAGCACCACCTCGCGCGACGCGCGGCCCGGCTGCGCGATCTCGTCCAGCAGGAGCCGGGCCGCGGCGGTCCCGATCTCCGCGATGGGCTGGCGCACGGTGGTCAGCGGCACGGCGGCGACGGCGGCGAACGGGATGTCGTCGTACCCGACCACCGCTATGTCGTCGGGGACGCGAACGCCCGCGGACGTCAGGCCCGCGATGATGCCTATCGCGTGCAGGTCGTTGCCTGCCACCACTGCGTCGGGCCGGCGGTCGGGCGGCAGCTCCGCGATCCGCAGCCCCACGGCGGTCCCGTCGGCGAGGTCGAGGTCGGGTGCGCGGACGATCTCCAGGTGGACGCCCGGCGTCTGCCCCACCGCGAGCCGGCAGCCGTCGAGACGGCGTTCGACCTGCCGCACGCCCTCGGGTCCCGCTGCGAAGAGCAGGCGGCGCCGTCCGACGTCGAGCAGGTGCTGCGCCGCGAGCCGGCCGCCCTCGCGATGGTCGAGCGAGACCGACGACAGGCGGTGCTCCGGGTCCTCGTGGTCCACGAGGACGATGGGGGTGCCCTGGTCCCGCCGTCGGCGCAGTGGCTCCAGGTCGTCGTCCGAGGGCGAGACGACGACGCCGTCGAACCGGAGCTGTTCGAACAGGTCGAGGAACCGCTTCTGCTGGGCCGCCGACTCGTGCGAGCTGCCTACGACCACGGCGAGCCCGTTGTCCGCGACCAGCTTCTCGACCGCCGTGGCGATGCCGCCGAAGTACGGGTTGGAGGCGTTGACGAACGAGGCGCCGACGATCCCGCTGGGCCGGCCGCGGAGCTGCCGCGCGGCCAGGCTCGGCACGAAACCCAGGCTGTCGATGGCCGCGGCGATGCGTTCCTTCATCGTCGCCGAGACCCGGTCGGGCCAGTTGAGGAAGTTCGAGACCGACGCCACCGACACCTCGGCCTGGCGAGCGACGTCATAGATCGTTATCGGGCCTTCGTCGCTCCGCCGGTTCACGTCTCCCATCTCATCACGGACCGCGGCCGAGGACGGCGAATTAATCCCTGCCGGCACAGCTCGCGCCGATTCACTAGGGTCCGAGGGTGCGTATCGAGACCGACGGTCGCCCCGCGACGGCAGCAGACCTGTTCAGCACCTACGGCCACTTCACCGCCATGCAGGTGCGCGACGGCGCGGTCCAGGGATTCTCGAACCACCTCGACCGGCTCGACGCGGCGCACCGCGAGCTGTTCGGGAGGCAGCTCCCGGGCGAGCGCGTCCGTGACCTGGTACGGCACGCCCTGGCCGGCACCGCCGATGCCTCGGTGCGGGTATTGCTGCGCGACGCCGAGCAGGTCTCGGTGTCGGTCGCCGAACCGCACCACCCGCCCGCCACCCCACAGCGCCTGCGTTCCGTGCGGTACCTGCGCCCGTTCCCGCACCTCAAGCATCTGGGCAGCTTCGCGCAGCTCGAGTGGGCACGCCGGGTCCGCCTGGACGGGTACGACGACGCCCTCCTCACCGCGCCCGACGGCGCCCTCGCCGAGTCGTCGATCGCGAACCTCGGGTTCCTCCAGGACGACGGCGCCGTCGTCTGGCCGGACGCGCCGCAGCTGCACGGCATCGCCATGCAGCTCGTCGAAGCCACCACGCCGTCGACCCGGCGCGTGGTGCGGCGCGACGACGTCGCCGCGTTCGCGGGTGCGTTCCTGGTCAACTCGATAGGCGTCGTCGCCGTCGCCTCTATCGACGAGGTGCCGCTGCCCGGACCCGGGCCGCTCCTCGCCGGAGTGCTCGAGCGTCTCGCCGCCGTCCCGTGGGAGCGCGTGTAGGCGGCGTCCGCGCTCCTGGTGACGTTCAGGCCGAGGAGGCGTCCAGGCTCTCCCGTCCGGACTCTCCGGCCAAGGTGACCCCTTGGAGCACCTGCCAGGTCCGCTGAATTTCGTTCGGCTGGGCCCCGCCTAGTTCGGCCTGGCTGAACAATTCAGCTGAGCCCGCATACCCGGGGCTCCGCCGAACAGAATTCAGCCCACCTGGCACCCTCCGCACCAGCACACAGCGCCTCGTGCGGCAGATCCGCAGACTTCCGCGGCACCTTCGGAGACAGAGCCACAGACCTCGGCGTCAGCCGGCGCCGTTGGCCGCCTCGAACTTCTGGCGGGCCATGGCGATCTCCTCCTGATGCTCCTCGGACCAGTTCACCAGGGCCTGCGTGGTGCCGAGCAGCGTGCGGCCGAGCGCGGTCAGCTCGTACTCCACGCGGGGCGGCACCTCGGGGTACACGGTGCGCCCGACGAGGCCGTCCCGCTCGAGGTTGCGCAGGGTCACCGTCAGCATCCGCTTGCTGATCCCGTCGATCTCCCGGACGAGCTCCCCGAACCGGAGCGTCTTCTCGTCCAGCAGCGCGATCACCAGCAGGGACCACTTGTCGGCGATCCGGTCCAGGATCTGCCGCACCTGGCAGTCCTCGCGGGCGTCCCACTGGAAGGGGTCGCGGTCGAACCTGCACGCCTCCGGAACCTCCCGGCCGACGGCCTGGGTACCGAAGTACATGGTTCCCTCGAGGGAACCGGGTGACGTCAAAGTGCCTTCTTGTGCCATCCACTGATGGTGCCCAAGGATCGTCATGGTTACAAGTGGTAACCATGCGGACTTCGAGCGAGGAGATGCTTGTGACAGACGTGCGAGATTCCGTGGGGCCGGCAGCCAACCCGGCGGGGAACCCGTCGGTGAGCACCGCACGAACGGGCTGGGGAGTGCTGGCCGTCGTCTGCGGTGCGCTGTTCCTCGAGGGGATCGACATCGCGATGCTCAACGTCGCGGTGCCGGCGATCGCCGCCGACATCGGTCTGGCCACGGCCGACGCGCACTGGGTGATCAGCGCCTACGTGCTCGCCTACGGGGGTTTCATGATCTTCGGCGGGCGCACCGCTGACCTCCTCGGCCGACGCCGGACGTTCCTGGTCGCCCTCGCCGTGTTCGTCGCCTTCTCCGGCCTCGGCGGCCTGGCCGAGGATGCCTGGGTGCTGGTGGTCGCCCGGTTCGTCACCGGCGCCACCGCGGGGTTCATGACGCCGGCCGGGTTCAGCCTCCTGACGACGAGCTTCCCCGAGGGCCCCTTGCGCGACCGGGCGCTGGCGATCTACGGCGCCATCGGGGCCGGCGGATTCACGCTCGGTGTGGTGGCGGGCGGCTTCCTCACCGACGTCGGCTGGCGCTGGGTGTTCTTCGCACCCGTCATCGTTGGCGCCGCCCTGTGGATCGCCGGGCGGGCCGTCATCCGGCCGGACATCGCCTCCGAGCTGCCCCGCCGCGGGTTCGACCTCGGCGGCGCGATCACCCTGACCTCGGCGATGGTCGCGCTGATCTACGGCATCGTGGCAATCGGTGAGGGCGAGTCCGCCGGCGCCGGGGTCGTGTCGTTCGTGGCCGCCGCCGTGCTCATCGCCCTGTTCGTGATGATCGAGCGCCGGGTCGCTGACCCGCTCCTGCGCCTCGCGGTGCTGCGCGAGGGGCTGCTGCTGCGGTCGAGCGTCGCTGGGCTGCTGTTCATCGGGGCGTTCTTCGCGTTCCAGTTCCTCATCACCCTGTACCTGCAGGAGTTCCGCGGCTGGTCCCCGATCGCGACGGGCCTCGCGTTCGCCGTCATGGGCCTGGACATGATCCTCGCTCCCCTGGTCACGCACCGGCTGGTCAAGCGGTTCGGAAACGCGCCGGTCATGGTCGCCGGGCTGCTCGCCGGCGCGGTGGCCTTCGCCCTGCCGCTGCGCATCGACGGCAGCTGGGGATACCTCGACCTGCTGCCGTCGCTCGTGCTGATCGGGGTGATGTTCGCGCTGGTGTACGGGCCGCTGACGGCCGCGGCCACCGCCGGTCTCGACGAGTCCGAGCACGGGGTCGCCGGCGGCGTCGTCTACACGGCGTTCCAGTTCGGTGCGGCGCTCGGCGTCTCGGTCGCCACCATCGCACTTGTCGAGGGGCACGCCGCGGACGCCGACTGGTCCGACTACCGACGTGCTCTCCTCGTCCCGGCGGCCGGCGCGGCTCTTGCCCTGGCTCTCGGCATCTCGACCTGGGTCCGCGCCCGCCGGACCCGCACCCCTGCCTGACCTCGTCGGTCGCGCTTGTCGAGACCTGGTGAGGTCTCGACAAGCCGGCGGGGCTTGGTCGGAATGTCCGGGGCCGACGGCGGCGTTGGGTCGGACATGGACTTCAACCAGCAGATCATCGACACCTTCCGGGCCAACGGCGGAGAGGTCAACGAGCCCATCCAGTTCGGCAAGGGGCTCGTGCTCGTCCACGTGCCCCGCAAGGACGGCAGCATCCGTATCGCGCCGCTCGCGGCCATCCACGACGACGGCGCCTGGCACATCGTCGGGTCGGCCGGCGGCTCGCCGAAGCACCCCGCCTGGGTCTACGGCCTGCGCCGGGCCGAGCAGGTGACCCTCGAGGTCCCCGGCGACCCCGTCAAGTCCCTGCAGACCAAGGTCGAGGAGATCACCGGCGACGAGCGCGACGCCTGGTGGGAGCGTTTCAAGGCGTTCTCGAGCGGCTTCGCCGCCTACGAGAAGACGGCGGAGGGACGGGTGTTCCCGATCTTCCGGCTCGTGGGCTGACGGCTCCGGCC
>NZ_JBHXBG010000116.1:0-18535 GCF_042726755.1 Promicromonospora sp. NPDC060271
GACAGGCGCTCTACTTCGCGGCCGGGGTGTCAGGGCTCGTGCCCATGGTCGCCGTGACCTGCGTTCCGCTACGGGCGCGTGCCTCGCTCCGCTGCGGCCCGCACCCTCCGCCGCACTCCGGTCACGGCTCGTCGACCCAGTGGATCGCGGCCTCCTCGGCGCTTGCGCCGGCGCCGTCGATGCCGGCGTCGGTGCCGTACAGGTCGTTCTGGCGGTTGCCGTCCTCGGCCGCGTAGCTGCCGGGGTCCGCATCGGGATCGGACACGAGCCGTCCCGCGCGTGACGTGTCGGCGCGGCTCAGCGGGTCCTCCTGCCAGATGTCCGGCTCTTCCTCGCTGAGGCGCTGGTCCATCGGTTCGCGGTGCCGCTCCTCCCACGAGGTCTCGCCCCAGTGGTTGCTCCGGGGGCGCTCGGGCGGCGAGTAGCCCTCGTCGAGATAGTCCTTGGTGCCCCGGCTGTAGAGGGTGTCCTCGGCCGGCAGCTGGTCGGTGTCGCCCTCGGCGATCCCGTCCGGTCCTGGCATGGTGGCTGGGGTTTCCTCGGTCATGTTCCTACCGTGGCACCAGATCGGCCGCCACGCCACAGGCAGAAGTGTCGAACCTCATGCCGCTCGCGCTACATCGGGGCCCGCTTCGCTTTGACCCCTGGGGAAGCGGCCAGGTACCCTAATGAGTCGTTGTGCTTTGTCACGACGTCCTGCGTAAGCACCGAGCCCACTCGCGTGCCGACGAACGGCCCGGACGTCACTCTGACCCCCGCGCACAACGATCTGACTCTTCGGGCGCTGCTTCTCGCCCGACGACACCGAAAACGAAAAGGTTACGAACCGTGCGTACGTACACCCCCAAGCCCGGCGACGTCCAGCGCGACTGGCACGTCATCGACGCGACCGACGTCGTCCTGGGCCGCCTGGCGAGCCAGGTCGCCATTCTGCTGCGCGGGAAGCACAAGCCGACATTCGCCCCGCACGTCGACGGCGGTGACTTCGTCATCATCATCAACGCGGACAAGGTCGCGCTGAGCGGCAACAAGCGCGAGACCAAGATGGCCTACCGCCACTCCGGCTACCCGGGCGGCCTCACCGCCACCCCGTACGGCGAGCTCCTGGACACCAAGCCGGAGCGCGCCATCGAGAAGGCCGTGCGCGGCATGATCCCCAAGACCTCGCTCGGTCGGACGCAGATGGCCCACCTGAAGGTCTACGCAGGCTCTGAGCACCCGCACACGGCGCAGCAGGCCAAGCCGTTCGAGATCACCCAGGTTTCGCAGCAGGCCTGACGCCGCTGCCGGATCGTAACGCTGAAGGACGCGAGGACACCACAGTGGCCGAGACCACCGTCGACATCGAGCAGGGCGCCGAGACGCCCAGCACCTACACCACCGAGACGGCTGCGCCCGCAACGCGCGGCTCGTCCATCACCGCCCCGGCTCAGGCCCTCGGGCGCCGCAAGGAGGCCGTGGCGCGCGTGCGCCTCGTCCCCGGCACCGGCACCTGGAAGATCAACGGCCGTACCCTCGAGGACTACTTCCCGAACAAGGTGCACCAGCAGCTGGTCAACAGCCCGCTGAACCTGGTCGAGGTCGAGGGCCGGTTCGACGTCATCGCCCGTATCACGGGTGGTGGCACGTCGGGCCAGGCCGGCGCGCTGCGCCTGGGCATCGCCCGTGCGCTGAACGAGATCGACCGGGACGCCAACCGCCCCGAGCTCAAGAAGGCCGGCTTCCTCCGCCGCGACGACCGCACGGTCGAGCGCAAGAAGGCCGGTCTCAAGAAGGCCCGCAAGGCTCCGCAGTACAGCAAGCGCTGACCGCAGCGCATGGCTGGATGGCCCTGCCGAACAGTGTCGACACTGTTCAGCGGGGCCATCTGCATTTGCCGGCAGGTGCCGGTGGCCCACTACGGTGGGATTCGAACGATCTGAGGAGAACCGGCATGGGCAGGCTGTTCGGCACCGACGGAGTTCGGGGCCTCGCCAACAAGGACATCACCGCGGAGCTGGCGCTGGAGCTGGGCGCCGCAGCGGCACGGGTACTGACCGCGCAGGGTGAGCTGCTGGGGCCGCGTCCGCGCGCGGTCGTCGGGCGCGACACGCGTGCGTCCGGCGAGTTCCTCGCGGGCGCCGTCGCAGCGGGTCTGGCGTCAGCGGGCGTCGACGTGGTGATGCTCAACGTGCTGCCGACGCCCGCGCTGGCATACCTCGTGACGGAGCTGGAGGCCGACCTCGGCGTCATGGTCTCCGCCTCGCACAACCCGATGCCGGACAACGGCATCAAGTTCTTCGCCCGCGGCGGTCTCAAGCTCGACGACGCCGTGGAGGACGCCATCCAGGCCACTCTCGGCGACGACTGGGAGCGGCCGACGGGCGCAGGCGTCGGCCGCATCCGCACCGACGGCCAGGCCGCTGCCGAGCGCTACGTGCGGCACCTGACCGACAGCGTCGGCACGACCCCGGACCGCCGGCCGCTCGAGGGCCTGCGGATCGCGCTCGACTGCGCCAACGGTGCCGCGAGCGAGGTCGGTCCGGAGGCGCTGCGTGCGGCGGGCGCCGACGTCGTCGTGATGAACGCGAGCCCGGACGGCCGCAACATCAACGAGAAGTGCGGCTCCACGCACCCCGAGCAGCTCCAGGCCGTCGTCGTGGCGTCCGAGGCGGACTTCGGCGTCGCGTTCGACGGCGACGCCGACCGCTGCCTCGCCGTCGACCACACCGGCGCCATCGTGGACGGCGACCAGATCCTCGGGATCCTCGCCACCGCGCTCAAGGAGGAGGGCCGCCTGCCGGGTGACACCCTCGTGGTGACGGTGATGAGCAACCTCGGCCTGCTTCTGGCGATGCGGGAGCGCGGCATCACGACCGTGCAGACCGCGGTCGGCGACCGGTACGTGCTGGAGGAGATGCGCGCGGGAGGCTTCAGCCTCGGCGGGGAGCAGTCGGGCCACATCATCCTCGCCGACCACGCGACGACCGGCGACGGCGTCCTCGCGGCCCTGCATCTCGCGGCCCGGGTCAAGGCATCGGGCAAGCGACTGGGTGATCTCGCGGGTGAGATCCAGCGCCTGCCGCAGACCCTCGTCAACGTGCGTGGTGTGGACAAGTCCCGCGCGGGCACCGACGAGGGCGTCCAGGCGGCCGTGCAGGATGCGACGACGCGGCTGGGGGACACCGGACGGGTGCTGCTGCGCCAGTCCGGCACGGAGCCGCTGGTGCGCGTGATGGTCGAGGCCCCGGCGCAGGACGAGGCGGACAAGGTCGCGGACGACCTGGCCGCCGTCGTGCGGGAGCGGCTCGCGCTGTAGGGGCAGGCGGGACCGGCGTGAACACACCGTGAATCCTTGGGAAGCGGGGTTCTACCAGGGGCACCCCTGATGCTTTTCAGGGGCACCCCTTGCGTAGGCTGGCACCAGGCACTAAGAAGTGCTCTCCCCGCCCCCGGGCGCCGCCCTGAGCCTTTCGCAGGGTGGTTCCCGACGAGACTCTCGAGGTCCAGTGCTCGATCTCATCTCCACCGTCCTCAGCGCCACCGAGGCGTGGATCCTCGCGATGGCCGCCTCGCCGTGGATCTACCCGGCGATGTTCGCCTTCGCGACCATCGACGGGTTCTTCCCGCCGCTGCCCAGCGAGTCCGTCGTGATCACGCTGGCGGTCTCCGCGCACACCACGGGAACGCCCTGGATGTGGCTCGTCCTGGTCGCCGCGGCGGCAGGGGCATGGGTGGGCGACCAGATCGCGTACCAGATCGGCAAGATGATCGGCACCGACCGCGTGCCCTTCCTGCACTCCCGGCGGGGGCGCAAGGCGGTGGCCTGGGCGGAGCGTGCCCTGGCTCGCCGCGGAGCCTCGTTCATCCTGGCGGCGCGCTACATCCCCATCGGTCGTGTCGCGGTGAACATGACGGCGGGCGCCGTCGGCTATCCCCGGCGCCGGTTCATGGTGATCGCCGCCATCGCCGCGGTCATGTGGGCGCTCTACTCGGCGGGGATCGGCCTCGTCGCCGCGCAGTGGTTCGGCCACAACCCGCTGCTGGCCATCGGTATCGGCGTGGTACTCGGCGTCGCGATGGGCTTCGTCGTCGACCTCGTCGTGGGCTGGTTCTCCCACCGGCACCTCGACCCCGAGAAGACGGCGAGCGCGGCTGACGGCTCGACGGGCACCGAGGAGGACGCCGACGTCGTCGGTGCCGCCGAGAAGGTCACCGTCCCGGCGGACGGTGACGGCAAGCCCCGCGACGGCCGCTGACCGGCTAGAGCTTGCGGAGGCGGACCCGCTGCACCGCGTGGTCCGATCCCTTGGTCAGCACCAGGGTCGCGCGGCCCCTGGTCGGGATGATGTTCCGTTCGAGGTTGGGCGCGTTGATGGACTCCCAGATCTTCAGCGCTCGCTCGGTCGCCTCCTCGTCGGAGAGCGAGGCGTACCGCCGGAAGTAGGAGTCCGGCTTGGTGAACGCGGTCCTGCGCAGCTCGAGGAACCGGTCCACGTACCACTGCCGGATGTTCCGCGTGCGGGCGTCCACGTAGATCGAGAAGTCGAAGAAGTCGCTCACGGCCACCGTCGACTCGTCGACGGTGGACGGCCGGGCCGGCTGCAGCACGTTGAGGCCTTCGACGATGAGGACGTCGGGCTTCCGCACGACCATCTCCTGGCCGGGCACGATGTCGTAGATGACGTGCGAGTACACGGGGGCCCGGACCTCGGCCTGCCCCGCCTTGATGCGGGACAGGAACCGGATCAGGGCGCGCCGGTCGTACGACTCGGGGAAGCCCTTGCGCTCCATCAGGCCGCGCCGTTCGAGCTCGGCGTTCGGGTAGAGGAACCCGTCGGTGGTGATGAGCTCGACGCGTGGCGTCTCGGGCCAGCGGGCGAGCATCTCGCGCAGGACGCGCGCCGTCGTCGACTTGCCGACGGCGACGGAGCCGGCCACGCCGATGACGTACGGCGTGCGGGGCGGATCCTCGTGCAGGAAGGTGGACGTCGCGTCGTGCAGGCCGGCGGTGGCCTGCACGTACAGGTTGAGCAGACGCGACAGGGGACGGTAGATCGCGTCGACCTCGGCAAGGTCGATGGGGTCACCGAGACCGCGCAGGCGCTCGACGTCCTCGTCGGTCAGCGGCAGCGGAGTGGAAGCCGACAGGCGGCTCCATGCCGCTCGGTCGAGATCCACGTAGGGCGAGGACGGGGCGAGGGCGAGCAGGTGCTCGCTGAGGTCCGTCGTCGGAAACTGGGAAACCACCTGCAGCATTGTGCCCCACCTGGCGTCGTGAATCGCTACCTGCTGCGGACGGCCGCCCGTGGCGGGCGGCACAGCCACCCTGTGAGCCCCGTCATGCGGGGCGGCCCGGAACCCTCGTTAGACTCGCCCGCATGTGTGGGATTGTGGGATACACGGGAACTGCTGCGACTATCGCGGACGGCAACGCGTCAGGTGCCGCCGCGCGGTCGGGCACGCCCCTCGAGGTGGTGGTCGAAGGGCTCCGCCGGCTCGAGTACCGCGGGTACGACTCGGCAGGCGTCGCGCTCGTCGCGCCGGGGCTGGACGGCGTCGCCTGGGCCAAGAAGTCGGGCAAGCTCGGCAACCTGATCGAGGCGCTGGAGCAGGACCCGCTGCCCGCCGCCACCGCGGCGATCGGCCACACCCGCTGGGCCACGCACGGCGGCCCCACCGACGCGAACGCCCACCCGCACCTGGCCGACGGCGACCGGCTCGCCGTGATCCACAACGGCATCGTCGAGAACTTCGCCCAGCTCAAGGCAGAGCTGCTGGCCGACGGCGTGACGTTCCGCTCGGAGACCGACACCGAGGTCGCCGCCCATCTGGTGGCCAAGGCGTACCGCGAGACGGGCAACCTGACCGAGGCCATGACGTCCGTCGCGGGGCGCCTGCACGGCACGTTCACGCTGCTCGCCGTGCACGCGGACGCGCCGGAGACGGTGGTCGGCGCGCGGCACGACTCCCCGCTCGTCGTGGGGCTCGGCGAGGGCGAGAACTTCCTGGGCTCCGACGTCGCCGCGTTCATCGCGCACACCAAGGAGGCCCTGGAGCTGGGCCAGGACCAGGTGGTGACCATCACGCCGACGTCGGTGGTCGTCACCGACTTCGACGGCAAGCCGGCGGACGCCAAGCGCTTCACCGTCGACTGGGACGCGGCCGCCGCCGAGAAGGGCGGCTTCGACTCCTTCATGGACAAGGAGATCCACGACCAGCCGCAGGCCGTCGCCGACACGCTGCTCGGCCGGACCGACGCGACGGGCGCGCTCGTGCTGGACGACCTGCGCATCGACGAGTCGGTGCTGCGCGCGGTGAACAAGATCATCGTCGTCGCCTGCGGCACCGCCGCCTACTCCGGGCACGTGGCCAAGTACGCGATCGAGCACTGGTGCCGCATCCCTGTCGAGGTCGAGCTGGCGCACGAGTTCCGCTACCGCGACCCGATCGTCGACGAGCGCACGCTGGTCGTGGCCGTCACGCAGTCCGGCGAGACCATGGACACCCTGATGGCCGTGCGGCACGCCCGCGAGCAGGGCGCCAAGGTGATCTCGATCGTCAACACGCACGGCTCGACGATCCCGCGCGAGTCCGACGCCGTGCTGTACACGCACGCCGGCCCCGAGATCGCCGTCGCCTCCACCAAGGCGTTCCTCGCGCAGATCACCGCCGCGTACGTGCTCGGCCTGTACCTCGCCCAGCTCCGTGGCAACAAGTTCCCCGACGAGATCGCGACGCTGCTCGACGAGCTGCGCGACATGCCCCGCAAGATCCAGACGGTCATCGAGCGCGGCGAGTACGTGCGCGCGACCGCACGGTCCATGGAGAAGTCGGACAAGGTGCTGTTCCTGGGGCGGCACGTCGGGTTCCCCGTGGCCCTGGAGGGTGCGCTCAAGCTCAAGGAGCTCGCGTACATCCACGCGGAGGGCTTCGCGGCGGGCGAGCTCAAGCACGGACCGATCGCGCTGATCGACGAGGGCCAGCCGGTCTTCGTCGTCGTGCCGTCGCCGCGCGGGCGCGACTCCTTGCACTCCAAGGTCGTCTCCAACATCCAGGAGATCCGCGCCCGCGGCGCGCGCACCCTCGTGATCGCGGAGGACGGCGACGACGAGGTGCTCAAGTACGCCGACGAGATCTTCTGGATCCCGCAGGCGCCCACGCTGCTCCAGCCGCTGCTGGCCGTGGTGCCGCTGCAGATCTTCGCGATGGCGCTGGCTACCGCCAAGGGCCTCGACGTGGACCAGCCGCGCAACCTCGCCAAGTCCGTCACCGTGGAGTAGCCGGTCGTTGATCGTGGTCCGGCCGCCGAGCCGCAGGTTGATCGTGGTCCGGCCGCCGAGCCGCAAGTTTCTGGTCCATCCGGGCTCGGATCGACGTGTCAGGAACGGCTCGGCGCCCGGATCCATGTATAGGTTTCGGGTCGACGGCGGTCGCGGGGCCTGTTGAGCGGGAAACGTGCGGTTGGGGGCGACGGCGTGGATGCGCAGCCTGCGGTTCGGCGCTCTGTCGTTGGGCATGGCGAGCGTCCCGGGTGTGCCACGCTCGGCGGTGTGGACCTCAACAACCTCTCCGTCCTTTCCGACGAAGTCGAGATCGTCAGCCGGGTGTACGCGCGTCTGCACGGCGTGGAGCGCACCGACGACTGGCTCGTGCTGAAGCTGCACGAGGAGGTCGGCGAGCTCACGCAGGCGTTCCTCAACCTGTCCGGCCGCTCGCGGGACCGGGGACTGTCCGAGGACGAGATGCGGGACGCCTTCCGCGGTGAGGTCGCGGACGCCTTGGCGCAGCTCCTGCTCGTCGCCCGGCGGTTCGACGTCGACCTGACCGAGGAGCTGGAGCGCAAGTGGTTCCGCTGGCGACACCTCGTCCAGCCGGAGGACACCGCGGGCGTCCGGGATGTCGGTGACCCCGTCTAACCTCGTGGCTGACGAGAGGGGCGTACATGGCGTACGTGGAGGTCGACGGGGTCCGGGTGCACTACGTGGAGCACGGGCCGACCGGGCCAGGGGTGATGACGGCGGTGCTGGTCCACGGGTTCCCGGTGGACCACCGGATCATGGTCGGTGCGTTCGAACCGGTCTTCGCGGACCGGCCGGGCTGGCGTCGTCTCTACGTGGACCTGCCGGGCATGGGCGGGACGGCGGCGCCGGACGTGGTGAGCACCGACGACGTCTTCCGGATCCTGCGGGGAGCGGTCGAGGCGCTGGTGCCCGAGGGCGCCTACGTCGTCGTCGGGCAGTCGTACGGTGGGTACATGGCGCGGGGGCTCACCGCCGCCGACCCGGAACGGGTCGCCGGCCTGGCCACCGTCGTGATGCTGGTCGAGCCGCGCCATGAGCTACGGCAGCTCCCGGAGCGCCGGGTGCTGGTCCGCGACTCCGTACTGGCCGAGCGGGTCGGGGTCGAGGCGCTCGAGGCGGAGGAGGTCCTCGTGGTGCAGACCGAGGAGACCTGGGAGCGGGCGCGCCAGGAGGTGGACCCCGGGCTCGCCGCGGCCGACCCGGCGGTGATCGCGCGGATCGAGGCGAGCTACGCGGGTACCTTCCCCGTCGAGGCCGCGCCGTTCGACAAGCCGGCGCTGTTCGTCGTCGGGCGGCAGGACTCGATGACCGGCTACCGCGACGCGTGGGGCCTCGTGGAGCACTATCCCAGGGCGACGTTCGCCGTGCTGGACCGGGCCGGGCACGCGCTGAACATCGAGCAGCCCGGGCTGTTCGGGGCGCTCGTGGGCGAGTGGCTGGACCGGGTGGAGGAGGCGGAAGCCGGCCGAGTCAGCTCGACACGGCGACGAACACCAGCAGCGTGACGATCGCGGCGATCACGACGCCGAACACGACGACCATGATCACGGGGAAGGGGAGCTTGTCGTCGTCCTCGGTCATGGCCGCCTCCTACACGCGAAAATGGCGCCCTGCGGATACGATGCAGGCGCCACCTTTACCTTTGCATTGCAGTAACAGGGTGCCCCAAACCGGGCATCCCGCGCAAGGCCCCGTCGCGGACGAGCGCCGGCCGGCACGATCGGTGATGGTGGCCGCGCCGAAACACCTAGGCTGGGCCAATGATCATCGGGACGGGCATCGACGTCGTCGACGTGGCCCGGTTCATGGAGACCCTCGACCGGACGCCCCGGCTGCGCGAGAAGCTGTTCACCGAGGCCGAGCGGGAGCTGCCGCCGGCCTCCCTGGCCGCCCGGTTCGCCGCGAAGGAGGCGATCGCGAAGTCGCTCGGTGCCCCGGGAGACCTCCGGTGGCATGACGTCACGGTGCACCGCACCGTAGGTGGCCCACCCCGGATCGACGCGAGCGGCACCGTCGCCGCCCGCGCCGCCGAGCTCGGTGTGCGCACATGGCACATCACGATCTCGCACGACGCGGGCATCGCGTCGGCCATGGTGATCGCGGAAGGGTGACCCTCCGCCCGCGTCACTGGAGCTCGGGGATCACCTGCTTCTCGAAGAGCTCCAGGCCCGACTGGTCGTAGGCGGCTTCCTGGAAGTACGTGATCGCGTACTCGAGGCCCCGCGATCGCATGTCCTGCAGCCGCTCGACGAGCTGCTCGGGCGTCCCGACCAGGAGCCCGGTGCGCCAGGTGTTGATCTCCTGGTCGGCCTTCGCCGGCGCCCACTTCCGCAGGTGCGCCTCGATCCAGCCCAGCCGCTCGGCGACCTCGGCCTCGTTCTCACCGATCACCACGTTGTAGTCGGCCGACCGGGTGATCTCGCCGAAGTCCCGCCCCACGTCCTTGCAGTGCGCCTCGAGCACGCTCGACTTGTGCACGAAGCCCTCGGGGCTGCCGTCGAAGTTCGTGTACTGGGCGTGCTGCGCGGCGATGCGCAGCGTCTTCTTCTCGCCGCCGCCCGCGATCCACAGGGGGATGGACGGTACCTCGGCGCCGCCGTCGCCCACCGGGAGCTGCTGCAGCGGCTGCGGGTAGCAGAGCGCGCCGTCGACCTGGTACTGCTTGCCCTCGAACGTGCCGGAGGAACCGGTGCGCCACATGTTCGACATGATCTGCACGCCCTCGTCGAGCGCGCGCAGGCGCTCGCCGGCGGACGGGAAGCCGTAGCCGTACGCACGCCACTCGTGCTCGTACCAGCCGGCGCCGATGCCCATCTCGACCCGGCCGCCCGAGACGGTGTCGATCGTCGAGGCGACCTTGGCGAGGTAGGCCGGGTTGCGGTACGCCATGCAGCTGCACATCTGGCCCAGGCGGATGCGCTGGGTGGCCGCCGCGAACGCGGCCATGAGGGACCAGGCCTCGTGCGTGGCCTCGGTGGTCACCTCAGGGACGGTGTGGAAGTGGTCGAAGACCCACGCCGACTCCCAGGCGAACTCGCCGCCGGGGACGGCCTCGCCCGCCGCCTGGTTCTCCGCGCGGTGCACGAGGGAAAGCATGGAAGCCCACTGGTCGGCGGGCGCGATGTCGACGAGGTCGAGGCGCCAGCCCTGCGGGATGAAGAGTCCGAATCGCATGGTCCGACCATATGCCGACAGCCCGACGGAGGGGAGGTGCCGTCCATTTCGCCCACGATCTGTACCTCGGACGGTGGCGGAAGCGGCACTATAGGACCGTGAAAGACGCGTGGAGCTCCGACGAGGTACGGAAGGCCGAAGAGCCACTGATCGCCGCCGGCGAGCCGCTCATGGCCAGGGCGGCCTACGCGCTGGCCCGGGCGGTGCTCCGCGAGGTGGCGGCGCCGCGGGCGGGGCGCGTCCCAAACCATCGGCTCAGCCGTCCTTCCGCCGTCCGCCTGCGCGGCAGCCTCGGCTCCGACGGACTCCCCGGTACCGCCCGCGTCCGCCCAGGGCGCGCGACCGGCCCGAGGGCCGACGTACGCGGCGCCCGCGCTCTGCTGCTCGTGGGACCCGGGAACAACGGCGGAGACGCCCTGTTCGCCGGTGCCCACCTCGCGCGGTCCGGTATGACGGTCACCGCCGTGCTCACGTCGGCACGCGCCCACGAGGACGGCCTCGCGGCGTTCCGGGCGGCGGGCGGAAAGGTGCTGACGCTCGCCGACGCCCGCGTCCCCGCGGTGGTCCAGGCCGCGCTCGCCTCCGACGTCCTGCTCGACGGCCTGGTCGGCGTCGGAGCGCGAGGCGCGCTGCGTCCCCCGGCCGGCGGGCTGGTCCGGACGCTCGCGGAGGCCCGTGAGAAAGCCGGGGAACGCTGGCCGCTCACCGTCGCCGTCGACATCCCGAGCGGCATCGGCGTGGACGACGGCGCGGTACCCGGCCCCGTCCTGCGCGCCGACCGCACCGTCACGTTCGGCGCGCTCAAGCCCGGCCTGCTCCTGCCGCCCGCGGCCCACCTCGCAGGCGACGTCGAGCTGGTCGACGTCGGCTTCCCCGCGGTCGCGGGCGCCGTGGGCTGGTCGGGCAGCGTGTGGGGGGTTGCGACGGGCAGGCACGCGATGAGCGGGACGGATCCGGCGTCGGGCCGGGTGCGGCGGATGGAGCCGGCCGACGTCGCCGAGCTGTGGCCGGTCCCCAGCCCGCACGACCACAAGTACACGAGGGGCGTGGTCGGCGTGATCGCGGGGACGAGCACGTACCCGGGCGCGGCGGTCCTCGCGACGTCGGGCGCCGTGCTGGCCGGGCCTGGCATGGTGCGCTACCTCGGGCCCGAGGCGGTCGGCGCGCGCGTGCTGCTCGCCCGCCCCGAGGTGGTCGTGGCGGGCGGCCGGGTACAGGCCTGGGTCCTCGGGCCGGGTGTGCCCGCGCTCGGCCCCGACGACGGACCGGACGACGACGGCCAGGCCCGCCGGATCTTCGGGGCGCTCGCCGCCGTGACCGGCGTCCTCTCCGAGGACGTGACCGGCGGCAAGATGCCGGCCGTCATCGACGCGGGCGCGCTCACCATGCTGGAGCACCGGCTCCCGGCCTGGGCGGTCCTGACCCCCCACGCCGGTGAGCTCGCAGAGCTGCTGCAGGGCCTCGGGCACGACGTCGACCGCTCGGCGGTCGAGGCGCAGCCGCTGCGCTGGGTACGTACCGCGCACCAGGCCACCGGCGCGACCGTGCTGCTCAAGGGTGCGATCACCGTCGTAGCGGGGCCAGGTGACGTGTACGCCCAGGCCGACGCGCCGGCCTGGACCGGCACGGCAGGGTCCGGCGACGTGCTCGCGGGGCTCCTCGGGACGCTGCTCGCCGGCCGCTCCGCCGACGTCGTGGCGGACGAGACGCTCGCGGCCCGCCTCGCGGCCGCCGCCGTGCTCGTGCACGGCCGGGCCGCGGCGCGTGCGTCCGCCGGTGGTCCGGTGACGGCGCTGGGGATCGCCCGTGCGGTGCCCGCCGTCGTCGCAGAGCTGGTGCGCGCCTGAGACCGGGTGTGTTCGTCGGGCTATGGTTGCGGCGATGAGCCAACGTGTCGTCGCCTGGGGGCAGGAGCTCCGTGAGGTCCACCGGCGCTTGCGGGACGCGCTCGCGGTGGCGAGGTCCGCGGTCGAGGACGGTGCCGAAGGGCCGACCGCGGCGAGCGAGCTGCGGCTCTATTGCGTGGGCTTCTGCGCGGCGCTGACCGGCCACCACCGCGGCGAGGACGCGACGCTGTTCGACGTGGTGCTGGTGGACCGGCCTGACCTGGCGCCCGTCGTCGCCGACCTGAAGCGCGACCACTCGATGCTCGACCACCTCCTGGGCGAGCTGGAGCGCGCCGCCCTGTCGGGTGGGGCGCAGGACGAGCTGCTGCGGCACCTCGACGGCATCGAGGCGGTCATGGAGACGCACTTCCTGTACGAGGAGAAGAAGCTGGTCGACGTGCTCGACGGCGTGGTGCGGCCCGACGTGGACGGCCGGGAGATGCTCGGCCCTCTGGCGTGACTTCGGCTCCCCGGACGAGACATTCCGCTCGGATTTGCGGGCGCGGAGTTTCCCCTATCTGTCCGAGATCCGCCAGTAGAGTCGTAATATCCCGTACCACACGCTCATCCTGCACGATTCATCTCCTGTCATAGACTCCTGAGGCGCTACTGATAGACATTCATGTAAGTGGCGAATTGAGGTGTGCGTGCCATCAAGTAACGGGCCTTCCGTGGCGGTGCCTTCGGCAGTGCCGACGGTATGGACGAGCCAGGCAGGCAGCAGGGGGAGGGGCCTCGTGGTCCACGGGCGTGATCGAGAGCTGCGGGTCATCGGGCATTTCGCAACCGACCTGGACCCGACGGTCCTTGTCGTGCGCGGACTGAGCGGGATCGGCAAGACCTCGACGGTGCTCCATGCGCTGAAGCAGGTCGGCGCGGGATCGTCGGCGGTCCGCGTGGTACGGCCGTGCTCGTCCCGGCCGTCGGCGCACGACCTGGACAACAGCCGGCGGGTCGACCTGTCGGCCTGGTCCGTGCCGGACGACCCGGAGGACGGCCACGGTTTCGACGCGGCAGGGTTCCTGCGCGCGGTCTCGGTCTGGGCGGGCGACGGCGGCTCCGGGCCGCGCGTCCTCTTCGTCGACGACGTTGGGGTGCTGACCGCTGAGCGCGCGCGCTGGCTCCAGCACCTGGCGGACGAGGCGTACGGACAGGACTGGCGGGTGATCGCAGCGGTGCGGAGCATCGCGGTCGAGGCGCTCTCCGACGACGTCGAGGTGCTCGAGCTCGGCCCGCTCGACCGGATGTCCCTGCGCCGTGCGCTCGCGACGGAGATGAGCACCCCGGTGGCGGCCGACGTCGTCGAGCACCTGCGGTGGTGGAGCGCGGGCAACCCGCGCCTCGCCCTCGAGCTCGCGGGTTCGCTGAGCGCCGCGGAGCTGCGCGGGGACGTCTCCTGGGCCGGACCGGAGACAGTGGGTTCGGCGGCCCGGCGCGCCTACCGCGCGATGCTCGCCGGCCTCGACCCGGCGACCATGACCGCGCTCGCGACCGCACCCCTCGGCGGCGCCTCGGCGGCGCGCCGGGACGGCCGCTCGAGCGTGCGGCACCCGCTGCTGGCCCTGCTGTGCAAGGAGGTGCGGGGCGCGGACGGCCAGGTGGACGGCCGGGACGCCCTGATGCCGGAGCGCGACGTCACGGACGCCGGCGCGCTGCTGAGGATCCTCGACGGGCTGCACCTGGAGGAGCTGCCCGCACGCGCCTGGGCGGCCGTTGCCGCCGCGCCCGACCCGCACCTGGCCGCGCGCGCCGTCGGGGTGTCGCTCATGACCGGTCGTGCCTGGCGGGACCAGGCGGCCGGCTCGCTGGTGCCGGACGGGGTGGGCCCGGAATGGACCGACCACCTGTGGTGGCGCGACCTGACCGGCGTCGGCGTGGAGACCCGCGCCGCGGGCGCACGCGTCGCGGAGGCGCTGCTGTGCCTCGAGGACACGGGCGACCTGCCGGACCCCGGCGCGCTGCGGGCAGACCTGCGGCTGATCGGACCGACCCCCGGCCAGGACTGGGTGGGCGTCGACATCCAGGTACGTGCCCTCCTGGCGCTGGGGGACGTGGTCGGCGCACGCGGTCTCCTCGCCGACCACTCCGGCGCGACGCCGGACAGGGCGGTGGCGGAGATCGTCGCGCGCGACCTCGCGGCGGCCCGGGTGGCCGCGTTCGACGGGCGCGCGGTCGACGTCCGCACACACCTCGCGCACGCGACGGAGCTGCGCCCGTCCGTCGAGGCGTGGCTGCCGGCCCGGGGCCTGCGTGCCTCCGCGGACGCCGTCGTCGACGGGACCGTCCCCGGCAGCACCATGCCGGCACAGGCTGGCAGCTGGTCGGCCCGGGTGCTCGGCGAGTACGCAGCGGATCTGGGCGCCGCCCACCTCGTCGTCGGGCAGGCGGAAGGCGCGGTCGCGCTGCTGACCATCGCGCTCGAGCACTGCGCATGGCCCTACCGGGGACGCGTGCAGGTGCGGTGCGATCTCGTGGAGTCCGTCATGGCTTCCACGCCGCCCGGCCGGGTGGGGCCGCGAGCCCAGCGGCTGCTCGATCCGCCGGTGGCGCCGGAGGAACGGTCGGCGCCCGACGTCGCCGCCGCCTACGCGAGGCTCTGCGCGCTGCTGGCCGACGACGGTGTGCCGTCGGTGGCGTTCGAGACCGCGCTGCACGCGCCGTCCGCCCCGATGTCGCCGTGGCAGCGGGTCCGCATGCTCGTCGCGTACGGCCGGTACGCGGTGACGCGTGGCGGCCGTGCCACCGGCAACGCGATGCTCGACGAGGCCAGGACGCTCGTACGGCTGGCCGGCATGGCCGGCTGGCTGCGGGGGATCGACGTCTTCCTCGCGGAGGCCGACGCGAGCGGTGGTGCGGGTCCCGAGTGGGAGGTGCTCGGCACGCACGAGCGGGAGATGGTCAAGCTGGCCGTGCACGGCGCGACGAACTCGCAGATCGCTCAGGCGACGTTCGTGTCGGAGCGGACGGTCGTGAACCGGCTGCGCCGGGCCTACGCCACGCTCGGCATCCGGGACCGCAGGGACCTCGTGCGGCTTGCCGAGACCCGTCCGCCCGCTTGGCTCGCCGGAGGCTGATCCGCAACCCGAACGCAGATTTTTCACCCGCTGTTAGTAGGATTTTTCACCCGGCATTCCGGACCTTCTTCACTTCTCTCCGCTTATCTGCGGGCAGATGCCTTTGTCACGGCTCTTATCGATTCGAGCGCACGGAAAAGTGCGTTCGGTTGCGTCAGCGCACGATTGCCGCCCCGCCTGGCAGGTCCCTGGGAATCACTGTTCTCTGAACCCCGGGCACCGGTGTGTCATACGCCTCGCCCCAACCGATTCCGGACGTGATCACGTACCGATCCGGACGCTTTCACTTGAAGCGTGTATATGGAGGAGTGAGTTCTCTTGAACCGAACGCAAGTACCGTCAGGCCGACGTCGGAAGGGCGGCGCCCCGTGGCGCCGGACCCTGGCGACGGCCGCGGCATCCGCAGTCGTGGTCACGGCCACCGGACTGCCTGCGGTCGCAGTGAACAACTACCCGGACGAGCCGTCCGAGGCCGCTGCGAGCGTCCTCGACTCGACGCTCTTCCAGGAGGCGCTGCTGGCTGCTGCTTACTCGAAGGCCGGCTCGGAGTCGAACCCCGGGCCGAACGAGGGCAACCTCAACGTCAAGCTGCTCGGCTCCGAGCTCATTCGTCTCGGTGACGTCGAGGTTCCCCTCGACAAGATCCTCGACTACGGCCAGGCCGGTGCGCTGGCCAGCAAGAGCGAGGCGTCGTCCCCAGTCGACGCATACGCGGTGTCCGGTCTGCTCGGTGCGGACGGCGGCGTCCACCTCGACGGCAAGACCGAGGACTTCGGCAAGGCGTCCGTCGACGTCCTGTCCGTCGCGCGCCTGCTGGGCGTCGACGGCCTCACCGACAAGATCGTGGACCAGCTCCTGATCGAGGCGGGCGCCGCGGCGGCCGAGGTCAAGGCTGAGGACGGCGTCATCCTGGACCAGGACGGCGTGGGTGGCCTCGGCCAGTACCGCGTCGCCGACCTGGACCTGTTCCTGCACTCCCCGGTCATCGAGGACGCTGCCGCGTCGATCTACGACCTCGGCGGCACCATCGACACGACCGTCGAGGACCTCGTCAACGAGAACCTCGACGACAGCGCGCTGACCGGCCTGTTCGACGCCGTCCCGGGTGTTCCGACGCCGTCGATCACCGTCGACAGCAACATGCAGGAGAACCTGTTCCAGTCCGTCGTGGGCGAGCCGATCACCTCGGCGAACCAGCTCATCACGATCGACCTGTCGACCGGTGAGCTGCAGATCCACCTCGACAAGCTGGTCGACAGCCCGGAAGGGAACGAGGAGGGCCTCAACGGCCTCCCGCCGAACACCGAGCTCATCGACGACACGACCTACCCGCTGATCGCGGAGACCGTGCACGAGCTGATGCAGGACGTCACCAACATCCTCATCGGCGCGATCGAGGACTCGCTGAACTCGGTCACCGTGAACATCGCGTTCTACGAGGAGAGCGCCGTCGGCACCCTCGACGTCTCGTGGTCGCTGCCCCTGGTGGACGCCGTGAACGGCGAGTTCCCCGAGGCCGTCAACAACAGCACGGGCACCATGGCGCCTGTCGCCACGGTCCTGGTCAACACCATCAACACGGTCGGCCCGGCGCTCGCGCCGATCCTCGCCCCGGTGTACGAGCTGCTGATCAGCGACGAGGGTGACAACATCTTCGAGCTGCTGATCAACGACATCAAGACGGACTCGATCACGGCCCCGATCCGCGAGCTGCTCTCGCCGGTCTTCGACGTTCTGGCCAAGGTCATCTCGATCACGATCAACCGTCAGGTGACGGAGACCGCCGGCTCGGTGGCCCCGACCGCCACGGCGGACGAGGTCGTCACCTCGCTCGACCTGAACGCGCTGAGCCTCGCGCTCCTGCCGGGGGACAACGAGCTCGCTCGGATCAACCTTGGTAACGCCGCAGTGCGCATCACGCCCGACGACGGCGGACCTGGCGACATCGACCCGTCGCTGTCGGTCGACCCCGCCACGGTCGCTCCCGGCCAGTCGACGATCACGACGGGTGAGGGCTACACGCCCGACTCGACCGCGACCGTTCAGCTGACCGACCCCGAGGGCAACCCGGTTGGCGACGCCATCCCGGTCGACACCGACTCGGACGGTTCGTTCACCGTCGCGGTTCCGGTTCCGGCCGACGCCGAGCTCGGCATCTACCCGGTCGTGGGTACGGACGACACCACCGGTGAGGCCGCTGAGGCCCCGCTGGCAGTGGTCGCCGGCTCCGACATCTGCGCCATGGACCCGACGCTGACCGTCGAGCCGGGTGCCGTCTACCCGGGCGACACCGTCACGGTCGTGGGCCAGGGCTTCCCGGCGGGCGTTCCGGTCGCCGTTCAGCTCCGCGACGCCGAGGGCAACCCGGTGGGCGACGCTGTCATGGTCACCCCGGACGAGGCCTGCGGCTTCATCACGGACCTGACCGTTCCTGAGGACGCAGAGCCCGGCGACCACGTCGTCGAGGCCGTTCCCGAGGACGGCAGCGAGGGTGCCGAGGCACCGCTCGAGATCCTGGAGCCGGGCACGAACCCGCCGGGTGAGTGCACGAACCCGAGCATCGTCGCCGACCCGGCAGTGGTCGAGGCGGGCGACGAGGTCATGGTCACCGGTTCGGGCTTCCCGGCCGGCTCCACGGTCACCGTCCAGCTCAAGGACACGCAGGGCAACAACATCGGTGACCCCGTCACCGTGACCGTCGGCGACGACTGCGGCTTCGAGACCCCGATCACGGTTCCCGAGGGGACCCCGCCGGGCGTCATCATCGTCGACGCGCAGCCGGACGACGGCAGCGAGGGCGCGCAGACGCCGATCACCGTCGTGGCCAGCAACAGCGGCTCCGGCAACGGTGACGGCGACGGCGATGGTTCGGGCGCCGGTAACGGCGACGGTGGCCTCGCCAACACCGGTGCGAACGTTGCGGTCCTGATCGCCGCCATGGTGCTGCTGCTCGGTGCCGGTGCGGTCATGATCAAGCGTCGCCGCGAGATCAGCCAGGCCTTCGCCACCGCGATGGGCCGGATGTCGGGCGACAAGCCTGCCGTCTGATGAGCTGAGTCTCTGACGCAGTAGCAGGTGTCTGACGCAGTAAGACCGGCCCGGTGCGACGTCGTCGCAC
>NZ_JBHXBG010000117.1:0-18344 GCF_042726755.1 Promicromonospora sp. NPDC060271
GGCCCGGCGCCGGGCCTGCTTCCGGCGATGACGGCGCTCGACGGCCCTGGGTTCGACGCCGCCCGGCTGGATCCGCAGATCCGCGACTTCTACGAGCACACCGCAGCCTGGCACATGGAGGTGTGGAGCGGGTGGTCGCCGCTGTTCTGGCCCGCCGGCGAGCTGATCGCGCGGGTGTTCGGCCGCCGGGTGGAGCAGCTCTCGCTCCCGATGCGCCCGCTCGACGTCGCGCACGGCTTGGACAGCAAGGTCCGTGTGATCCGCCCTTTCACCTTGCCGAGCTGCCGGCCGCCGTGACGGCGGGCGCGCTGCTGCGGCCGCCGTCGAACACCACCACACCCGGGCTGGACCATGCCGAGTGCCTGGCTCTGATGCGCCTGGGCGCACCGACTGTCTCCCTGGACCGGCTGCAGCTGCGGCGGATCGCAGTCTTCGCGCAGTGGCGCGACGAGGACGCCGTGGACCGCTTCCTGTCCGACGACATCCTCGGCCGCCACCTCGCGACCGGCTGGCACGTCCGCCTGGAGTACCTGCGCCGCTGGTCCCGGCTGGCGGCCCTGCCCGGGCTGCCCGCCCGGGCCGGCGGCTGGGACCGGGACGAACCGGTGATCGCGGTGACCGTCGCGCGGATGCGCCTGCTCGAGGTGCCCCGGTTCCTGCGGTGGGGCAAGCCGGTGGAACGCCAGGTCCGTGACCACCCCGGCACCACGCTTGCCCTGGCCGCCTTCCGGCCGCCGCGCACCATCTCCACGTTCTCCGTGTGGCGCACCGTGCGCGAGATGGAGGAGATGGTGCACGGCCGCGCCGACCCCGCCGACCGACGGCACGCGGACGCGATGGTCGAACGTCGGCGTCGTGACTTCCACCACGAGTTCGCGACGTTCCGGTTCCGTCCGCTCGCGGAGCACGGCACCTGGGAGGGCCGGACGGGGATCGTTCCGCTGAGCTGACTTCGTTCGGCAGGCTCTCGGCAGCCGTTATCGGCCGGGTTACGGCTGTGCCGAGCCTCTTGAACGCGAGTCAGCCGGTCACCTGCACCAGCCGCTCACCGGGTCGACGCTGCCACTTCCTCGAGGGTGGTGTCGCGGTCCGCCTCCGGCCTCGGCGTGAGCCGCCCCGTCGCCAGCACCCAGACGGCGAGCCCTGCGACCGGGATCGCCATGTACACCGTCACCATCGTGACGTCGACGTCGGCCAGCAGGACGCCGACCAGCAGGGCCAGCATCATGTTGTTCCCCGCGTGGGCGAGGCTCGCCGTCCAGACGCTGCCGCTGCGCACCCGGAGCCAGCTCAGGACGATCTCCTGGACGACGAACGACGCCGTCCACACCGCGAGGCCCACCACCACGTCGTCGAACTCGATGTAGCCGACGAACGCGAGCGGGTAGTGCCAGACGGCCCAGATCAGACCGGTGGCGAGCGTCGCCGCAACGGGCCGGCCGACGAACACCCGCTGCCGCAGGTAGCCGGTCCAGCCGAACTCCTCGCCCCAGTAGATCGGCGTGAGCAGGGGCACGACGACCAGGAGCACCGCGACCAGCGCCCAGCCGGGCAGACCGCCGATCTGGCCGTCCAGCGAGGCGAGGCGCACGCCGAACAGCGCGGCGACGGCGGCGGTCGCCGCGACGAGAGCGGCCGGGCCCAGCCACGCCATGAGGTACTGCGGCCATGCCTCGCGCAGCCGCAACCGCAGCCCGGCGTCCGCGAACCCCTCGCCGGTCACCCAGCGCCGCACGACGAAGGCCGCGAGCGCCGGCGCGAACGCGAACGGTAGCTGCACCAGCGGGTTCACCAACGAGTAGCCGAGCGCCCAGGCGCCGATCATGCCCAGCCAGGCGACACCGAACGAGATGACGAGAAAGGCGACCAGCCCGCTGCTACGGGTCTTCAGAAGTTTCATGCCGCCAACCAGACCATCCGGGGAGGGTCGGGGTCATTGACAGCAGAGGGCCGTTCGGAGGTAGTGCTGGGCATACCTCTCCGACAACAAGGCGGATCGACAGGCGGAAGGCCCTGCGGACGACGGTCCGCAGGGCCACCCGCCTGCTCAGGGCGCGCTGCGCCCAGCAGTGCATCTCATCTAGTCGGCCGTGCAGGTCACGGGCACCGACGACGGCGCGGTGCCGTTCCCGGTGAACCCGATCTCGGTGGACGCCCCGGCCGCCAGCGACCCGTTCCAGTCGACGTCGGACACCGTGACCGTCGAGCCCGACGTGCTGAACCGCCCGTTCCAGCCCTGCGCGAACGACGCCGGTGCCAGGTCGAACCTCGCGGTCCAGCCGCTGATCGCCGTGCTGCCCGCGGTGATCCGGACGGCGGCCTGGAAGCCGCTGCCCCACTGGTTCACGACGGTCAGCCTGCCGCTGCAACCGCCCGGCTCCTCGACCGGGCCGTCGCCGGTGGTCGCCGTGACCGCACCGGACGGTGGTGAGACGTTGCGCGCGGCGTCGTACGCCCGCACCGTGTACTGGTACCTGGTGGCCGGGCTGAGGCCCGTGTGGGTGTACGACGTCGTGCTCGAACGGCCCACGACCGCGCCGTCCCGCAGCACCTCGTAACCCGTCACGCCCACGTCGTCCGTCGAGGCGGCCCACGTCAGGGAGACGGAGTTCGCCGTGGTGCCGGTGACCCGGAGGCCGGTCGGCGCCGTCGGTGCCTGCGTGTCCGGCTCGCCGACGCCGTCGCCCAGGAGCCGGTCGTAGTCGGCCATGGCCGTCGCGACGGCGACCTGGGCCCAGAACCGGTGGTAGGTGAACTGCGGTGCGGCGCCGCCGTCCAGGTACTCCTGCACCTCGGGGAACATCGGGTCGTCCTGGTAGAACGACCGGATGTCGAGGAACGACACCCCTGGCTCGACCTCGTCGCCGTTCGGGTTGGTGCCCGACCAGCCCGGCGGCACGTAGGTGCCGTTGCCGCCCGGGGTGATCACGTCGTCGAACCGACCGTAGTCCGTGCGGGTCTCCACCGTTGCGACTCCCATGTCGTCGCTGTCCTGGGTCCACATGGCGTCGAGCAGGGCCTTGGCCTTGTCGTCCGCGGCCTGGTCGCCCGAGGCCGCCGCGTAGTAGATCAGGGTCCGGGCGAGCGCGCCGGCGACGCCGACGTCCTGCCCGTGGTCCGTCACCTCGACATGCAGCCCCGCGTTGCTGCCCGGGTTACCCGGGTTCCACGTGTCCGGCTGGCCGGACCACGACAGCGTGGACGGCACCTCCCAGGTGGTGTCGGTGACGGTGATCTCCGACAGGACCCACGGCACCCACTTCTCCAGGATGGCCTCGGCCCGCGCGTCGCCCGTCTCGTGGTAGAGCTGCGCGATCCGTTCCATGCCCCAGCCCTGCATGCCGATCCACTGGTTCGACGGCGGGTCCTCGTAGACCGGGTCCTCGTCGTAGACCATGCCGTAGAAGGTGCTGGAACCGGCCGGGTGAGCGGCGTAGCGGCCGCCGACGCTGTTGGTCGCGCCGCCCGCGATCCCGCCCTCGGCGGACTGCAGCCACTGGAAGAACTCGATCTGCCGGTCCAGGCTCTCCGACCAGTCGTCCTGCGCGGTCGGTGACGCCGGGACCAGGTCCGGGTCCGTCGACAGCGCGTGCGCCGCGAGCGGGTTCTGGTAGCCGAAGTGCGCGTGCGACGACCCGATGCGCCAGGCCCACGGGCCGGACGTGTCGAGCGCGCCGCCCCACGCGTAGTACCAGGACAGCAGGTAGTGCGCCGAGCTCCGGCCGCTGCCCGCCGGGCACGACGTCGACTGGCAGCCGGGCTCCTTGAAGTACTTGTCGAACAGGGAGTAGCGCAGGTAGTCGCCCATCTTGGACGCCTTGTCGACCGTCCCGGCGATCTCGTCGCCGGCACCCTGCGCCTCGGCGAACTGCTTGGCCCAGTACACGGCCTCGATGGCGCGGGCGTCGGCGTCCGGGGCGTTGGTGTACTTCCACTGCTTCGCGTAGCTCGCGTCGCCCGTGAAAATGTCGAGATACCCGTTGGGCCCGCCGAAGGAGAAGTCGTCGATCGACGGCTGCGGGATGGTCTCCCACACCGACTCCTGCGGGCCCCGCTGGAACGTGTTGATGTACGAGGGGCCTGGATGGTCCGGTCCCTGCAGGGTCGACGAGCCCGGCGCCGCGCCGAAGCCGTAGACGTTGTCGACGTCCGACAGCCAGTGCATGCCGTAGACCTCGGACGTGCCGTAGGTCTGCCGCAGCTCGGCGCCGATCGGGTCCGAGCCGACGGACACACCGGTGTCGAGCTGTGACGGGTACTGGCTCGGATGGTCGTGCTCGGGAGCGTACGTCGCCGGGTCGGCCGGGTTGTAGGCGCCGTTCGTCGGCTGGTTCTCCGTGGTCGGGATCATGTTGTCCTCGAGCGTCTCCCAGGCCTGGTTGAACGGGTCCCAGTCCCCCGTGACCTGGCCGTACGACGCCTCCAGCCACAGCCAGAAGCTGTACGCCTCCGACGTCGTCTCGTGTCCGTAGTCCGGGGCCTCGACCATGAGCGTCTCCGCTGCGTGGTACGGGATGCCCTGCGGCGAGAAGTAGCCGTTCGCCGGGTCGTGGATCTTGTCGTACATCTCGAGGAACCGGTCGGTGTACTCACCGGCCGCCGCGAGCGGCGCTGCCGCGGTCGCCCCGCCGCCGTCGTCCTGGGGGGCGGCGCCCGGCAGGCCGGCGCTCGCGGGCGCCATCATGCCGATCGTCGCCAGGGCCGCGACAGTGAGCGTCGCGGTCGTCGCGGCAATTCGCCGCCGTCGTCTGGGGCTCCTGGAACTCGTCGGAGCCGCTGGGTCTCGGTGCATCCCGTGCATCCCGTGCATGGCGGGCCGCCTTCCTTGGTCGGTGCACATGGCCGACGCCTCGGCGGGCCGGGGCGCGTCATGACTTTCCGGTCGGAGGGCGGCGCGGGGCAACGAACCTAAAGGATTAACGTGGCGGGTCCATGGCCCGCGCGATGGGCCGCGCGGAACGCCCCGGGCGGGCGGCGACGGCGCCCCGACTGGGGCGCCGGCCCCGGCGGCGGGTACCCTACGGCGTGCCAACGAACGCGGGGATCGACCCGGACGAGCTCGCCACCACCCTTCGGGTGCTGGGCAGCCTCAAGGACCTCGACCCCAACCATCCCGACGTCCAGACGGTCAAACGGGCGACCGGCTACATGTGGAAGCTGCTCAAGAAGTCCCGGAAGGCCGCGGTCCGCGAGGAGATCCAGGCGCACGACCGGAGCGTCATCGAGCGGACGGCGACCGGTTCCGCGGCGCGGATCGACGACGAGACCGCCGGCATCCCGCTGGTCTCGACCGCGCCAGGGGCGTTCGCCGGAGAGCTGCGCACCGCCCGCGCCTGCTACATCTGCAAGTCGGACTACACGCTGGTCGACTCGTTCTACCACGGGCTGTGCCCGGACTGCGCCACGAAGAGCCACGCGCGGCGCGACCAGCGCACGGACCTGACCGGCCGCCGCGCCCTGCTCACCGGGGGCCGCGCGAAGATCGGCATGTACATCGCGCTGCGCCTGCTGCGCGACGGCGCCCACCTCACTATCACCACCCGCTTCCCGAAGGACGCGGTGCGCCGCTTCTCCGCGATGCCCGACGCCGCCGACTGGCTGCACCGGCTCAAGATCGTCGGGATCGACCTGCGGGACCCGACCCAGGTGATCGCGCTGGCCGACGACGTCGCCGCGGCGGGCCCGCTCGACATCCTGATCAACAACGCCTGCCAGACCGTCCGCCGCTCACCTGGGGCCTACTCGCAGCTCGTCACGGGCGAGTCAACGCCGGTCGCCCCGCTCCCCCACGGGCTGGTGGCGCCGGAGATGGTCACGTTCGACCGCGTCTCGGAGGCGCACCCCGCCGCGATCGCCGGGGCGCTGAGCGCCCTGTCGGTCGCCCACCACGAGGGCGAGTCGCAGGACGACGCCGTCGCGACGCACACCGCGGCGTCCCTGACGGCGCTCGCGCTCCGGGCCGGGTCGGCCTCCCTGGACGCCCACCTGGCCGGCACCGCCGTCGACGCCGGCGGGCTGCTCCCCGACGTGCAGACGAACAACTCGTGGACCCAGGTCGTGGACGAGGTCGACCCGCTGGAGCTCCTGGAGGTCCAGCTCTGCAACGCGATCGCGCCGTTCCTGCTCATCTCCCGCCTGCGCCCCGCGATGCGGGCGGCGACGGCCAAGGCCCGGCGCGGGTACGTCGTCAACGTCTCGGCGATGGAAGGGCAGTTCTCCCGCCGGTACAAGGGCGCGGGGCACCCGCACACCAACATGGCCAAGGCCGCCCTCAACATGCTGACCCGGACCTCCGCGGGCGAGATGTTCGAGAAGGACCGGGTCCTGATGACCGCGGTGGACACCGGATGGATCACGGACGAGCGCCCGCACCAGGAGAAGCTGCGGTTGGCTGCCGAGGGCTGGCACGCGCCCCTCGACCTGGTCGACGGCGCCGCCCGCGTCTACGACCCGATCGTCCAGGGCGAGGCGGGGAAGGACCTGTACGGCTGCTTCCTCAAGGACTACGAGCCGTCGCCCTGGTAGCCAGCTCGGGGTCCCGACATCCGTCCCCGGAGCGCTGAGCTGCTCGACCTGGTGCAGGCGGCGGCAGCAGCGGGATGGCTCGACACCTTGGCCGCCCCGGCGACGGTGCAGGAGCTCGCCGACACCGGCGGCGACGTCAGCCGCCCATGGACCGTGTCACGCGGCCCATGACCTGGTGGTCGGGGCAGGGCCCCCACCGGCGGGAGTCGACGCCGCGGGGGTTGTCACTGAGCAGGACGATGTGGCCCGCGGGCACGCGCCCCTCTCCCCTGTCCCAGGGGGCCGGGTCGATGCCGTCGGGCCATGGTTCGCCGCCGGTCGCCGCCACACGTTTGATCAGCCAGCGCCTGCCCAGTGGCAGGCCCGACCGCTGCGCGGGCGCCGTCGTCGGCCATCCGTGCTTCACATCGGGCTTCCGCACGACGACGACGTCACCGCGGGCGGGCGCGCGCCCACCGCGCCGCACGAGCACACGGTCACCGGGCTCGTACGTGGGATGCATGCTCATGCCGTCGACGGCGACGACGACGTAGTGGTGTCGCAGGTGCCGGTACCCGGCCGACCCGGCAAGCACCGCTCCGGCCAGCGCGAGCGCAAAAACCACGGCCGTCCCTGTCATGCGGACACTCCTTCCCCGGCCGGGACCGGGTCCTGGTAGCCGGTCGCCTGCAGCGTGAACAGGCGGGCGTACTCGCCGCCCGCCCGCATGAGTTCGTCGTGCGTGCCCTGCTCGGCGACGACGCCGCCGGCCAGGACCACGATCTGCTGCGCGTCCCGGACCGCACCGAGCCGGTGCGAGACCAGCAGGGTCGCGGTCCCGGTCCGCAGGGTGCCCAGCAGGTCGCGGACCTCGTTCTCGGCCTGCGGGTCGAGGCCCGACGTCGGCTCGTCGAGCACCAGCAGGTCGCGGCCGGACCGCATGAGCGAGCGAGCAAGCGCGAGGCGCTGCCACTGACCGCCGGACAGCGTGGTGCCCACCGACGTCGTGTCGTCCCCGACCTCGTCGTCGTTCCAGAACGCCCGGGACAACATCGTGTCGTACCCGTGCTGCAGCCCGGCCACGATCCGGTCCGCACCCGCTGCACGCGCCGCGGCGTGCACGCGGGCGTCGTCGTCCAGGTGCTCGAGCGCGCCGAGCGCGATGTTCTCGCGTGCGGACAGCTCGTACTGCACGAAGTCCTGGAAGACGGCGCTGACCCGGGAGCGCAGGCCGTCGACGTCGTACCCACGGATGTCGGTATCGTCCCACAGGATCGCGCCGCGGGACGGGTCGTACATGCGCATCAGCAGCTTGACCAGCGTGCTCTTGCCCGCGCCGTTCAGGCCGACGACGGCGACGGAACCGCGCACCGGGATCGTCATGCTCACGCCGCGCAACACCCAGGGGCCGTCGTCGGTGTAGCGGAACCAGACGTCCTCGAGGCGGATCTCGTGCTCGAGCGGGCGGGCGGGGACGGGGGCGGCGGGGGCGATCAGATCCTGCGGGGTCGCGAGGACGTCGTCGTAGTGCGCCACGAGCAGCAGCGTCGAGTGGATGCGAGCGAGGCACATGACCAGGCCGGCGGCCGCACCCTGGACTCCCCCGGTCGCACCGACGAACGCGGTGACGTCGCCGGCGGTGAAGTCGCCGCGCAGCGCGCCGAGCACCACCCAGACGAGACCACCGCCGGAGACGACGGCGCCCGCGACCATGAGCGGGGCGTGCGCGAGGAAGGTCTTGCGGTCGAGGCGCTCCTCGGCGGCGTTGATCGCGCGCAGCTCCCGGTTCATGCGGCCGGTGAGGAAGCGCCCGGCGCCGAAGATCCGCACCTCGGCAGCCGCGACGGGATGCATCATGAGGTCCTGGTAGAAGGCCAGGCGCCGCGAACGCGGGCTGATGCGCCACATCACGTCGGCACGTTCCCGGTTGAGGACGAGCTGCACGATCAGCCCCGGCATCGCAGCGACCACGACGAGCACGGCGACCACGGGACTGATCATGACCAGCACACCGAGGGTGCTCGCGATCGTGATCACACCGCGAACCGTCCCGAACAACGAGTCGATGACCTCGTCGGGCGCGTCGGAGGCGGACGTCTGGGCCATGCGGAGCCGGTCGCGGAATGCCGGGTCCTCGAAGTGGCGCAACCCGGACAGCCGTGTGACGGTCGTGAACAGGCGAGACGTGACCAGCAGGGTGACGGCGCGGCGGATCCGGCCGTTCACGTACTGGCTGACGTGCGACATCAGCGCGCCCGCGAGGGTCATGACCGCGAGGCCCACCACGATCAGGACGGGACGGTCCCTCAGCGGCTGCGGCACGCCGGGAGCGTCGGAACCGAGCTGGAGGACGTCGAGCAGCCACTTGGTGGCGAGCACGCCGCCGGCGGGGAGCAGCGCGTCGGTCAGCGTGACGAGTACGAGGACCGCGAGAGCACCGGGCGCCGCCTGGGCCCCCAGGGCGGCGACGCGGAAGGCGCGGACGGTGCCGGAGCCGATCGCGGTCAGCGCGCGGTGACCGCGGCGGGGCCGGGTGTCGCCGCCTGATACGGCGTCGCGCCCGACGCCGTCGTCGTCCGTCATGCCGGCACGAGGACGGTGTCCAGGTCGCTGACCTCGACCCCCGAGCGCGTGACCTGCCCGGACCCGTCCACGAGGACGAACGCCGGGTAGCCGCCGGCGTCGAACGGCAGATCGATCCCGTCGCGCCGGTGCACGACGACGGTCACCGTGTCGCCGAGCGTGGCCAGGTACTCCTCGCGCTTCTCCGCGTTGCCGTGCTCGTCGTCGTGCACGACGAACGCGATGACCTGGTGCGGGGTGAAACCCTCGCGGCGGGTCATGTCGACGAGCGGCTGTAGCTCCTTGGCGCAGGTGCTGCAGCTGGTGTCGAAGAAGGCGTAGACGGCGGTGTCGCCGTATCGGTCCTCGTAGGAGATCTCCTCGCCGGTGGTGGTCGTGGCGGAGAAGGGGCGGATGGAAGCGCCGGCCTTGACCTCGTCCAGGTCGGGGAATGTGGGCTTGCCGTGCGCGTGCCCGGCGTCGGCTGCCGGTGCGGTACGGACGCGGCGCGCGATCGCCGCGGTCAGCACGAGGTTGAACACGGTCAGGACGCCGAGCAGGACGACGGCGGCGGTGAGGACTGCCATGGGAGGCTCCGTTCTCCGGTGGATCAGGGTGGTTCAGCGGGTAGGAACGCGCGTGCCGGAACGGCGCGGGTCCGGAGGGGCGAACACGTCGACGACGTCGTCGAAGAAGTAGGTGAGTGCGGTGACCGCGGCAGCGCCGACGACGGCCAGCGCGGCGGAGCCGAGGTCCGGAAGCGGGTCGGCGACGGCATCGGATGCGACCACCAGGCCACCGACCGCCAGCACCGTGAGCACGACGTTGCGGACGACGTGCGGCCAGCCGAGCGACGTCGCGCTCCTGCCGAAGCACGAGCACGTGACCGCGGCGCCGGTCGCGGAGTAGAGAGCGATGCCCGTGAAGCCGGTGAACATCAGCGCCGCGGCGGCCAGCGCGGGAGCGGCGACAGGTGCGAGGGGCGGGGCGATCGCCACGAGGAGCGCAACGGCCAGCAGGATCTCGACGCCGATGTGGAGCGAGGACACCACGTCAACGGGCAGACGGCCGAGCAGACCGGGCGCCCGGTCCAACAGTGCCTTCCAGGTCTCCCGATTGGCATCGCCGCGCACCTTCGCGACGCCGGACGCGAGCAGAACGCCGGCAACGGCCAGCTGCAGGAACAGTGCGAGGGTGACAAGCAAGGTGAACTCCGCGGAGGTAGTGATCACATCGAGTCGGGGGACTGCCGCCATGCGCCGTCGCCTGGCGGCAGCTGGGTCAGCAGCCGCAGGAGTTGTACGTCCAGCTGGTACAGGGCGAGCTGCAGCCCACCGGGCAGTCGGTGAACAGCCGTGGCCTCACCAAGACACCGGAGGGGCCACGGCTGCTCTGCACATCGGCAGTGGGTACGACCGATCGACCTCAGCAGGTGGCGCTGCAGGTGATGTTCCTCCAGGCGGTGCACGTGCCGGCCTTCTCGCAGGTGGAGCCGCTGTAACACGTGCGGGCCTGGTGGAGGATCCCGGAGGTCCCGCTCGACGTGGAGCACCGTGTATAGCATCGGTACTGAGTCGAGGAGGTGCAGAGGGCCTCGGCCACCTCCTGAGGCGCGACCTTCTGCAGCATCGCCTCACCAACCAGCGCGAACAAGTTGCTCATGGTTCCCTTTCTCTCCGTGAATGCTGATGACGCCATTAATCCAGCCTGTCGGTCGGCACGACAAAAGGATTCTCAGACGCAGCAACCGACGTTGACCCAAGACGTACATGCGGTGTGGCAGTTCGTCGTCTGCTGGTAGCAGTAGCGCTTCTGCCACCTGTGCGAGCCTGTCTCGCATACGGTCGTGTTACAGCGGTACTGGTAGTAACCGGAACACGCGGCCTCGGCCGTCTCGTTCCGTGCCGCCTTCCGGAGGATTGCGTCACTGAACTGCACGAACAGGTTGCTCATAATGCTCCTACTCTCCGCGATTGCTGACGAATTCATTAAGCCAGCCGGCCGCCCGCACCGCCAGGAACCGTCAGCGGCAAATTCACCGGCATATCCGCACGCCCCGCCTCGCCGTCGACACCGCCGTTCGATCCCGCCCATGGCCGTGGCGACCAGGAAGCTCGACCGGCAACTTCACGGCAACTTCACCGGGAATGGCACCGGCCGGCGCGAAACCGGGTTCGGCATCGTCCAGCGGCTGACGTCGGTGAGCGGCTCGATGTCCTCGTCGAAGCCAACCTCCTGGACGAACTCCCGCACCAGGCCGTGCATCGTGTACTGGTCCGGTAGCGGCTCTTCGAGCAGGTGCGCCGAGGTCAGCTCAGCAAGCACACGATGGGCGGCCCGGGGCGTCAGGCTCCAGGACGCGGTCAAGGCGGCTCTGGCCATCCGTCCCTCCGGAAGCGCGCTCGCGAGGTGGAGGCAACGCGCGGCCTGCGGGGTGAGCCGCCGGTACGGCTCGGCGAAGACGGTGCGCAGGTCGCATCCGGCGTCGTCGGCGGTGTGGAAGGCGTCGAGCGGCACCGGCTCGGCCAGCCAGGCCTCGAGCGCGGCCTGCGCCTGCGCGGCGGGACGGCGTGTCAGGTGGTCGCTCGCGATGCGCAGCGCGAGCGGCAGGCCGGCGGTGCGCTCCACGATCGCGTCGACGGCCGCGGGTGCGCCGCGCAGGTGTGCGGCTCCGAGCAAGTTCCGGATCAGCTCGGCGGCGTCGTCGTCCGCGAGAGAGCCGACGACGACGTGGCGCGCCCCGTCCCGGATGCTCAGCCCGCGCAGCGTGTACCTGCTGATGACGACGGTCGCGCAGTCGCCGGGTCCGGGAAGGAGAGGACGGACCTGTCCGGCGGAACCGGCGTCGTCCAGCACGAGCAGCATCCGCCGCGTGACAAGGGTGCGGCGCAGGAGCGCAGCGCGAGCCTCGGCCGACGACGCCGCGGGCAGGCTCGCGACCCCGAGGTCGGCGAGGAGGTGGTCGACGATGGCCTCGGGCGGGCGTGGCTGCCCGGCGCAGGATCCGCACAGGTCCACGTACAGGACCCCGTCGGGGAAGGACTCCTGGCGGGTGTGGGCCCAGGCGAGTGCGAGCGCGGTCTTCCCGGCGCCGGCAAGGCCACCGACGACGACCAGCCGGGGGTCGCGACCGTCGGCGGCCAGCGCGGCGTCCAGCGCAGCGAGCTCCGCGGTCCTGCCGGTGAACGCGCTCGGCCGCGGCGGGAGCTGCAGGGGGGCGACCGGGCCGGGTGGAGCCTCGGCCAGGTCATGGGCCTCCTCCGCGCGTCGTCGGAGGCGGTAGAGCTCGAGAAGGTCGGACAGCTGCGCGTCGCCCAGGCCGAGACCGGCCCCGATCGCGCGCAGGGTGCTCGTGCGCGGTCTGTCCACCGCGCCGCACTCGAGGTTGCGGACCGAGCGGACGGACAGGCCCGCGCGCTCCGCCAGCTCCTCCTGCGTGAGGCCTGCTCCGCGGCGAAGCCGCGCGAGCGGACCGTGGTCCCCTCCAGTCAGCACGGCACTCCTTCCGGTCCGGTTGAGCCGCCAGTGTTGACGGGCCACCTAGATCGGACCTGCACCGGATCTATGGCGAAGTCGCTCCCGGCCGTCGCCACTTTCGGAGCGCGGAGCCACGTGTCCGGATAAGGTCGGTGGGCCCGCGGCTGCCCGCCACGAGCGGCTCGGCGCCGGTGTCTCCGTCGGCGAACGTCTTTCTGAGGGTGATCACGTTGAACGTCAGCGCCACAGCACGGTCGGATGCGGGGACGAAGACGTTTCCCAACCTTGATTTCTCCGCGTACCCCAGCGCCGGCAGCCTGTCGTGGCAGAAGAACTGGCGAGTGTTCGAGGCGATGACACGCCTGCAGATCGAGCGCACCAGGGTCGCGAACGGCGTGGAGTGCCAGCAGCGGGTCGCGGCGCGTGTCTTCGGCCGGGGTACGCGAGGGATCAACGAGAACATGGCGCGGGCCGCGGGATCCTGGCGGACGCTCGAGTCGATCCGCCATTCCGGTACGGTCCGGCAGCTCACGACGAGCCTCCCGAACAACGCGTACTTCGTGGAGCACGGTCTGCGGATGACCAGCGTGTGGAACTACTCGGGCCTCGACCCCGACGCCCGCCTCATCCTGGCCGGCGAAGATCCCACCGTGTACTTCTTCGGCTTCGCGCCCCTGCAGATGAAGATCGTCGACGGGGACAGGGTCCTGCTGGACGGTCCCGTCATCCGGGGCGATGCGACCGTGATCGAGGTGCGCGACGACGCCTGCCTGGCCGCCGCCCGCGGCTACTGGGATGCCGTGGTGACCACCATGTACCCGTGTGACGCGGAGACGGCGGCACTGGCCGACCTGTCGCTGCGGCAGCGCCGCATCGTGACGCTGATGCTGACCAGCTCGTCCGACGACGAGATCGCGCGGAAGCTCGGGGTGAGTGTCCGCACGGTGCGAGCCGACATCGCGGCCGTCCTCGACCTGCTGGACGCTCCCACCAGGTTCGTGGCCGGTCTGCGGGTCCGCGAGCGGCTGGGTGTGCCTGCTCCACAGCCGTCCGACCACGCACGATGAGCGTTCGTGGCGGCTCGCCCGATCGCGCACGCCGCGGGTGCAGGTTCCTGCAACGCGCACCCGGGTTCCTGTAGCACGCTCTGACCACGTGGTGTGCTCGCGCACCGCACGGACGGCTCGTCGCAACAACGTCGAAGGGAGCGTCAGGTGCGCATCAGGGTGCTCGGCCAGGTCGAGGTGTCCGATGGTCAGACCTGGTCACCGGTGACGGCCGCCCGGTGCCGCGCGGTGCTGGGCACGCTCGTCGCGCACGGGTCGCACAGCGTGCCGGTCGAGAGCATCGTCCACGACGTGTGGGGCGACTCGCCGCCCGGGTCGGCCGTCGCGCAGACGTACGGGTACGTCCGTCGGCTGCGTCTGATGCTCGGGGACGACGGCACGGCCCTGCGGCGGTCCGACACCGGTTACACCCTGGTCGAGCAGCACGCAGGAGTCGACGCCCGGCACTTCGAGACCGCGGTCGGCGACGGACTGCGGACGTTCGAGGACGGCCAGTTCGAGCAGTCGGCAGAAATCCTCGACCAGGCCCTGGGCTGGTGGCGGGGCGACCCGTTCGACGGCGCGCCGCCCGGCGGGCCCGCGGTCGATCTCACCCACCGGCTGGCGAACCTCAGGACGACCGCCGTCGAGCACAGCTTCCAGGCACGGATCAACCTGGGCAGGCACCGCGCCGTCGTCGAGGAGATCCAGGCACAGCTCGCCGAGTCACCGTTCCGGGAACCGCTGTGGCGACAGCTCCTCGTCGCCCTGTACCGCAGCGGCCGGGCCGCCGAGGCCCTCCAGCAGTACGACCAGCTGCGCCGCACCTTCACCGACGAGCTCGGTACCGACCCGAGCCCGGCGACCCGAGCGATCCACCAGCAGATCCTCGAGGAGACGCTGCCGATGGCCGAGACGTCCTCGCGTCACGCGGCGAGCCGGCCCGCTTCCGCCGGGGAACCGGTGGCTCCGCGTCCGGTGCGCCAGCTCCCGCCGGAGGTGGCGGACTTCTGCGGGCGTACGGCCGAGACCGACGCCGTGGTCCGCACCGTCACGTCGCACGACCGGCCGGGCTCGCCCGTCGTCGTGGTCCTCCACGGTGCGCCCGGGGCAGGCAAGTCGAGCCTCGCCCTGCACGTGGCACGGCTGGTCCAGGACCGGTACCCCGACGCGCAGTTCCATCTCGGCCTGGCCGGGACGACGAGCAGCCCCCGCAGCCCCGACGAGCTCCTGGCCACGATGCTGCACGGTCTCGGCGGCTTCGGGCACCCGCTGCCCGCCAGCACCGACGACCGCGCCGCGCTGCTTCGTTCCCAGCTCGCCGAGCTCCGCACGCTCGTCGTGCTCGACGACGCCGCGCACGCCGAGCAGATCGTCCCCCTCCTGCCGCCGAACGGACGCTCGGCGGTCCTCGTGACCAGCCGCCGCATGCTCGCGGACCTGCCCGGCGCCCAGCACCGTCATGTCGACCTGCTGACCGCTGACGACGCGGACGCACTGCTCGCTCGCATCGTCGGCGACGAACGGGTGGCCCGCGAGCCGGCCGAGGCCCGGGACATCGTGCGGCTGTGCGGTTTCCTGCCGCTGCCGATCCGCATCGCGGGCGCCAAGCTCCTCAGTCGCCCGGCATGGCCGCTGCGGCGGCTGCGCGAGCGGCTGGAGGACGAGACGCGACGGCTGGGCGAGCTGAGCATCGGCGGCCTGGACGTCCGCGCGAGCCTGGACCTCTCGCTCCGGTCCCTCTCGGACGACGCCGCCCTTGCGTTCGACCTCTTCGGTCTTCTCGGCCCGGGAGACCTGCCGAGCTGGGTCTTCGGCGCGCTCATGGGGACCCGTGCCTGGGAACCCGTCACCGACGAGCTCCTTGACGCCGCTCTCCTCCAGCAGGTGCGCCTCGACGACCTCGGACAGCCCCGTTACCAGATGCACCACCTGCTGCGGGTCTACGCGCGGCAGCGGGCCAGGGACCGCGGGGCCGACACCTGCAGGCAGGCGGTACGGCGGGTCGTGCGGAGCTGGACCCTGCTGGTCGACCGGCTGCGCCGGAACCGTCCCCACAGCCTGTTCGACCCCCTGGACGCGCCCCGGTCCGCTCCCCCGGAGGCCCTACCGCCATGGCTCCCGTACGACGACACGGTCCCTCCGGACCATGCCGCCGGGACCGCGTGGACGGCCATCGAGCGCCAGTCCCTGCTCGACGCCGTGCGGCTCGCGTGCGCGCACGACCTCACCGGCGACGCCGGGCGCCTGGTCTGTCTGCTGGCCCCGCTGTACGACCAGCACGCGCTGTACGAGGACTGGCGGACGAGCCATCAGACCGTGCTCGACCGCCCCGACGTCGACGACCTCGCGGCCGCCGCCCTGCGGCGTGGCCTCGGCCAGGTCCACGTCTATCTCGGCGACTTCGCGACCGCCGCCGGGTTCCTCCGGGATGCGCGGCGCGCGTACCAGGACCAGGACCACGACCTGGGCGCCGCGCTGGCGCTCGCCGGCCTGGCCAGCGTGCACCGCTGCCAGGGGGAGCACGAGGCCGCCGAGGCGGCGCTGCGTGAGGCGCTCGACGTCGTCACCGCCGCCGGGGACGTCCCGAAGGAGGCGCTGCTCCGTGGCGCCGTCGGCCGGATCCTCACCGCCCAGGACAGGCTCTCGGAGGCTCGCACCTGGCTCGGCGACGCCGCGACGCTGGCCCACGACATCGGGGACACCCACCGCGAGGCCGTCGTCCTGCGCGACCTCGGCACCCTGGAGCTGGCCGACGGACAACCCACCGTCGCCCTGCGCACCCTCGAACAGGCGGCACAGATCTTCTGGGACCTGGGCGACGAGCGGTGTGCGGCCAAGACCCTGCTGGCGACGGCCCCGGTGCTCGTCGCGCTGTCCGACCGGGAACGAGCGGTCGCGTCCCTCTCGGAGGCTGCGGCGTACTTCCGCCGGCACGGTCTGTGGGACGACGAGGCACGCTCGCAGAAGCTGCTCGCGGAGGTGTCAGGAGCCGTCGGCACGACGCCGTAGCTCCCGGTCACCGGGTCGAAGCATCGACCGCCACGCGCCGTTCCCCCACCCGGACGGCGGCACCCGGGCCGAGGCCGGGCACCGCCGTCCGGTCTGCTCGTCCCGGTCTAGCAGGGCGCGAACTTGTCGGTGTACATGACCTCGCCGCCGTCGCGCGGCCCCTGCCAGTGGAACTCGGCCTTCGCCCGGAAGCTGTGGGACCCGCTCGTGCACCCGTACGTGCCGGTGTTGCCGGCGTCCCGGTCGTTGAACCAGCCGTCCGCGTCGCTGTTGGACTTGAGCGTCACCCACGCGCTGCCGTTCCACCTCTGCAGCTCGATATGGCTGACCCGTACCTGGTACTCGCCCTGGAGATCCTCGATGCCCGCGTGGGCGAAGTAGGTGTCTCCCGACTGCTGGACCCTGATGCACCGCTTGACGTCCTCACCGACGCAGCGGTCACCGTCAGCCGCCGACCCCGGGGCGGCGACCAGTACGGTCACCCCCAGCGCCAGACCTGCCGCCAGAGCCGCCATCCGCTTCATACCGTTCATGTGCGCGATCCTCCTGATCCTTCGAGCTGGTTCACGTGCTGGCACCGACGTCTTGGATGTGCCGTTCCCGGGCCTCGGATCCCCGGTCCGTGATCAAGCCTGCGGGGCCACGGAGACGGCCGGACGCGTCTCGATCAGCCTCGAACACCGGGCCCGGCGGTGGTTCCGGATGGAGATCGGATGCAGGCCGACGGACCACGACGCCTCAGGCCCGCGCATGATGCTCCGCCAGGCGACGCAGCGCCTCCTGACGAACCGTCGCGGGGTCGGCCTCCCACGAGGCGTCCTGCGCGAAGCGGCGGACGAGCTCGTTGAGCACGAAGCGGCCGTCGCCGACATCGAGGACCAGATTGCGACGGACCAGCTCGTGGACGCCGGACGCCGCCTCCTCCCCCGCGACCCCGGCCAGCGCCGCCCCGGCCGGGACGTCGAAGCCCGGGCCCGGGCACCACGCCAGAAGACGCAGCAACGACGCCGTCGCCGCCGACAGGCCGACGCAGGATCCGGCGAGCGCCGCGCGCACCTCCTCATCGAGTCCGGTCCCGGCGACGCGCAGCCGATGGTCGTGCAGGCTCCAGGCAGGGCGTTCCCGCACCCGCCGGGCGCAGACCGTCAGCGCGAGCGGCAGGTGGCCGCACAGCCGGGCGATCGTCGACGCCGAGGGCAGGTCGGCGTCGACCAGCTCCGCGCCGATCTCCGTGCGCAGCAGATCGACGGACGCCTCCGGGCGCAGCGGGCCGAGGCGGAGGCTCAACGACGGCCGCAGCCCGGTCAGCCGGGCACGCGAGGTCACGAGCACCACCGTGCCGGGATGGCCAGGCAGCAGCGGCAGCACCTGGTCGGCGGACCGGGCGTCGTCGAGCAGGAGGAGCGCCCTGCGGCCCGCCGTCGCACGCCGGAACCGGTCGGCCTGGTCGGCGAGGCCGGCGCGCCCGAGGCGGACGCGCGGCGGCGACCCGAGCCCGCGGAGGAAGCCGTCGAGCACCGCCGACGGCTCGGCGGGCGCGCGCTCGCCGGCGCATCCGCGGAGATCCGCGAAGAACGGCACTGCCCCCTGCAGCACGCCCCGGACCAGCAGGTGCGCGGCGCGCACGGCGAACGCGGTCTTGCCGGCACCGGGCATCCCGTCGACGGCGATCACCACGGGGCCGGCCAGGTCAGCGGCGCGGAGGCCCGCGATCGCCGCGAGCTCCGGCACCCGGCCGACGAG
>NZ_JBHXBG010000118.1:0-18294 GCF_042726755.1 Promicromonospora sp. NPDC060271
GGTCCCGGGCCCCCCCCCAACCGCCCTCACCCCCCCGGGGCCGCCCCCGGGTGGTCCCCCCCGCCGCCCCGGGGGGGGGGTCTTGTCGAGACCTCGACAAGCCCGGCCAGCGAAGCCGCTCAGGCGAGCAGCGCGGCTACCTTCTCGGCGACCGCGTCCACGACGTCGGCCACCGGGAGCTGCTCCGCCTCGCCCGCACGCGGCTGGACCTCGACCACGCCGTCGGCCAGGCCCCTGCCCACCACGACCACGAGCGGGGCGCCGAGCAGCTCGGCGTCCTTGAACTTCACGCCCAGCGAGGTCTTGCCGGGCCGGTCGTCGTAGAGCACCTCGACGCCGCGGGTGGCGAGCTCGTCCGCGATCCTCTCTGCCGCCTCGAACACCGCGGCGTCCTTGCCCGTCGCGATCAGGTGCACGTGCACCGGGGCGACGTGCGCGGGCCAGGCCAGGCCGCGCTCGTCGTGGTTGGCCTCGGCGAGCGCGGCGAGCGCGCGCGTGACGCCGACGCCGTACGAGCCCATGGTCACCACGGCCTGCTTGCCGTTCTCGTCGAGCACGAGCAGACCCAGCGCCTCCGCGTACTTGCGGCCGAGCTGGAAGATGTGGCCCATCTCGATGCCGCGGGCGAGCTCCAGCGGGCCGGAGCCGTCGGGTGCCGGGTCGCCGGCCCGCACCTCGGCGGCCTCGACGGTGCCGTCGGCCGTGAAGTCACGGCCCGCGACGAGGTCGAACACGTGCTTGCCGGGCTCGTTCGCGCCGGTGATCCAGCGGGTTCCTGGCACCACGCGGGGGTCCAGCAGGTAGCGGATGGCCGGAACCTTCTCGCCGTCCTCACCCTCGACCTGCTCACCCTGCGGACCGAGCACCTGCGGGCCGATGTAGCCCTTGACCAGCGCGGGGAACTTCTTGAAGTCCTCCTCGGTGGCGGCCTCGGGCTCGGCGGGGGTCAGCGCGGCCTCGATGCGCTTGAGGTCGACCTCACGGTCGCCGGGCAGGCCGACGACGACGAGCTCGCGCGTCCCGTCGGGCTGCACCAGCGCGAGCACCACGTTCTTCAGGGTGTCGGCGGCGGTCCAGGGCCGGTCGGGGCGGGGGAACTTCGCGTTGGCGAGGTCGACCAGCGTGGCGATGGTCGGGGTGTCCGGGGTGTCCTCGACGTGGGCAGCGGGGGCGTCGTCGTAGGGGACCGCCTCGGGGACGGGCGTGACCACCGCCTCGACGTTGGCGGCGTAGCCGCCGGGCGAGCGCACGAACGTGTCCTCGCCGATGGGCGAGGGCGAGAGGAACTCCTCGGAGCGGGAGCCGCCCATGGCGCCCGACATCGCGGACACGATCACGTAGTCCAGGCCGAGGCGCGTGAAGATCTTCTCGTACGCCTCGCGGTGCTTCTGGTAGCTGACCTCGAGGCCCTCGTCCTTGACGTCGAACGAGTACGAGTCCTTCATGATGAACTCGCGCCCGCGGATCAGGCCGGCGCGGGGGCGCGCCTCGTCGCGGTACTTGGTCTGGATCTGGAACAGCGTGACCGGCAGGTCCTTGTACGACGAGTACAGGTCCTTGACCAGGAGCGCGAACATCTCCTCGTGCGTGGGTGCGAGGAGGTAGTCGGCCTGCTTGCGGTCCTTCAGGCGGAACAGACCTGCGCCGTACTCCTCCCAGCGGCCGGTGGCCTCGTAGGGCTCGCGCGGCAGCAGCGCCGGGAAGTGCACCTCCTGGCCGCCGATGGCGACCATCTCCTCGCGGACGATCGCCTCGATCTTGGCCAGCACCCGCAGGCCGAGCGGCAGCCACGAGTAGATGCCCGGGGCGGCCCGGCGGATGTACCCGGCCCGCACGAGGAGCTTGTGGCTGGCGACCTCGGCCTCGGCCGGGTCCTCGCGCAGGGTACGGACGAAGAGGGACGACATGCGCAGCACGTCGCCCTGAGTGAGGCGTGCGGAAGACATGGGGCACAGCCTATCCGCGCGGGGCCCTGGGGCTCGCCGGAAAATCGTCTGCCGTGGCGGACAGGCCTTGCCGCGGGTCGGGATGCGTCGGAGGATGAGCCCATGCCGGAGCTGCCCGAGGTCGCCGCGCTCGCCGACTTCCTGCGCGCCCGGACCTCAGGGCGCAGGGTCGCCGCCGTGGAGGTCGGCTCGATCGCCGCGCTCAAGACGTACGACCCACCGGTCGACGCGCTCGCCGGGGGCGAGGTGACCGATGTCGCGCGGCACGGCAAGTGGCTGGACGTCGTGGTCTCGCCCGTCGCCGGTGCCTCCGCCGGCAGCGCTGCGCCCGACGACGCCCCGCTCCACCTGGTCTTCCACCTCTCGCGGGGCGGCTGGGTGCGCTGGTCGGACGAGCTGTCCACCAAGCCGGTCCGGCCGTCCCACGGGGGCTCGGGCCGAGGAGCGGTCCTCGCGCTGCGGGTGCGGCTCGACGACGGCTCCGGCTTCGACCTGACCGAGGCGGGCACCCGCAAGCGCCTCGCCGTACACGTGGTGCGCGATCCCGCCGAGATCGAGATGATCGCGTCCCTGGGGGTGGAGCCGCTCGCCGCGGAGTTCACCACCGAGGTCCTCGCGGATCTGCTGTCCGCCAAGAACCAGCAGGTCAAGGGCCTGCTGCGGGACCAGCGGGCCATCGCGGGGATCGGCAACGCGTACAGCGACGAGATCCTGCACGCGGGCCGGTTCAGCCCCTACAAGCTGACCCGGTCGTTCACGGCCGAGGAGACCGCCCGGCTGCACACCGCGATCGGCGAGGTGCTCGCGGAGGCGATCGCGGCGGCGTCGGGCAAACCGGCCAAGGAGCTCAAGGACGCCAAGCGCGCCGGGATGCGGGTGCACGGCCGCACCGGGCTGCCGTGCCCGGGCTGGGACGGGACGCCGTGCGGCGACGTCGTGCACGAGGTGTCGTTCGCCGACCGGTCCATGCAGTACTGCCCCACGTGCCAGACGGGCGGCAAGCCGCTCGCGGACCGCCGGATGTCCAAGCTCCTCCGCTGACCCGCTGCCGCCGTCCGACATCCACTTCGAGGTCTGACCCGCTCCGTTCTGAATCGATTCATGGCGAAGCAACTTAGACCTCGAAGGGGAGTCGAACGCAGGTCAGAACAGCACGGTCGCGAACGTGCCCACCTGCTCGAAGCCCACCCGCCGGTAGGCGGCGACCGCCCGCTCGTTGTAGGCGTTCACGTAGAGCGACACCACCGGCGCGATGGACGCGCGCGTCGCCGCGACCACCGCCGCCATCCCGGACTCCGACCAGCCCCGGCCGCGGAACGCCGGCTCCACCCAGACGCCCTGGACCTGGGCGACTCCCCCGGCGACCGCACCGAGCTCCGCCTTGAAGCCGACGGCGGGCCGCCCACCGCCGTCGGGCACCACCCGGACGAAGGAGCGTCCCTCCGTGATGAGGGTCCGCACCCGCTCCGCGTAGGCGGACCCGCCCGAGGCGACGGGCGAGTAGCCGACCTCCTCGGTGAACATCCGCACGCACGCGGGCAGCACGAGGCCCAGCTCGGCGGGGACCGAGCGACGGACGGTGGGCTCCGGCGCGAGCGACGGCGCCGTCCCGATGGCCATCGACGGCTGGTCGGCGCGCACGTCGCGGGCCGGGGGCCAGTGGGGCGACAGGTGCTCCCAGAGCCCCAGCGCCGCCCACTGCTCCCCCACGATCGACGACGACCGGCGCCCGTGCACGCGGGCCAGCTCGGCGAAGGCGGCGACCGCCTGGGCCCGTCGGGCCGGATCGGAGAGCGGGATCACCGGCACCAGGTTCGCGCCGGCCCAGCACACCGCCTCGAGCTTTCCGACGGCCGGGAAACCCCAGGCCTGACCGGAGGCGGCGCCGAAGCCGGCGCGCGCCGCGATCTCCAGCCGGGCGGTGGCGAGGACCGACGAGACCGGGTCGACCGCGCACACCCGCAGGGCCTGCGCCAGGTCCGCGCGAGTCAGCGGGCGGGCGACGTCAGGCCGGTCACGCTGCGGCAGATTGTCCCGTTCGCCCGGTTGAGCAGGCCCGTCGGGGCGCGCTCCGGCGGGTACCGGGGTGCGCCAGCGAGCCATGCTCTCTGCTCCGTCCTAGATCAGGTTCTCAGCCGACCGATACGACAGGCGGACCGGCCTGCACATCATTCTCCGGCGTAGGCATCGCATCCGCGATCCGCATCGCCTCTTCGATGAGCGTCTCGACGATCATCGACTCCGGGACGGTCTTGATGACCTCGCCCTTGACGAAGATCTGGCCCTTGCCGTTGCCGGAAGCCACACCGAGGTCGGCCTCGCGGGCCTCGCCCGGCCCGTTCACGACGCAGCCCATGACGGCGACGCGCAGCGGGACGGTCATGCCCTCGAGCCCGGCGGTGACCTTCTCGGCGAGCGTGTAGACGTCCACCTGGGCGCGGCCGCAGGACGGGCACGACACGATCTCGAGCTTGCGGGGGCGCAGGTTGAGCGACTGCAGGATCTGGTTGCCGACCTTGACCTCCTCGACCGGCGGGGCCGAGAGGGAGACGCGGATCGTGTCGCCGATGCCCTTGCTGAGCAGCGCGCCGAACGCCGTCGCCGACTTGATGGTGCCCTGGAACGCCGGGCCCGCCTCGGTGACGCCGAGGTGCAGCGGCCAGTCGCCGCGCTCGGCGAGCAGCTCGTAGGCACGGACCATGATCACCGGATCGTTGTGCTTGACCGAGATCTTGAAGTCGTGGAAGTCGTGCTCCTCGAAGAGGCTCGCCTCCCACACCGCGGACTCCACCAGGGCCTCCGGCGTCGCCTTGCCGTACTTGGCCAGCAGGCGCTTGTCGAGCGAGCCGGCGTTGACGCCGATGCGGAGCGAGACGCCGGCGTCCTTCGCGGCGCGGGCGATCGCGCCCACCTGGTCGTCGAACTTGCGGATGTTGCCCGGGTTGACCCGGACCGCCGCACAGCCTGCGTCGATCGCCTGGAAGACGTACTTCGGCTGGAAGTGGATGTCCGCGATCACCGGGATCTGGGACTTCTTCGCGATGATCGGCAGCACGTCGGCGTCGTCGGAGGTCGGGACGGCGACGCGCACGATGTCGCAGCCTGCCGTCGTGAGCTCCGCGATCTGCTGGAGGGTCGCGTTGATGTCGGTGGTGGGCGTGGTGGTCATGGACTGCACGCTGACGGGTGCGTCACCACCTACCTCCACCTTGCCGACCTTGATCTTTCGAGTCTTGCGGCGGGGGGCGAGTACCGGCGGGGGTGCTGCCGGCATGCCGAGGCTGATTGCGCTCACGAGTTCAGTATCCCTGCTTCAGAAGGTGCGAAACGTACATCGTGTCTGGCATCACGTGATCCGCACCGGATCCACCAGGTCCGCCACGATGAGGACGCCACCCACGCCGAGCAGGATGAGGAAGACCACATAGGCCACCGGCGTCATCCGCGCGACGTCCGCCGGGCCGGGCAGGACCGTCGCCCCGCGCACCCTGGCGAGCGTCCGCTTGCCGCCCTCGTAGAGAGCGTTGACCAGGTGCCCGCCGTCGAGCGGCAGGAGCGGGATCATGTTGAAGGCGAACAGCGCGATGTTGAGGCTCGCGAGCAGGCTCAGGTAGATCATCACGCGGTCGAGGATCGCCTCGTCCAGGGCCATGATCTCGCCGCTGATCCGCGCGACGCCGACCACCGACTGCACGGAGTCCTGCGCGCGCTCCTGGGGCGTGAAGGCCTGGGTCGCGGCGTCCGCCACGCGGACCGGGAGCGTGGCGACCATGGTCAGCGTCTGCCAGGTCTGCTCACCCACCGCGGGCAGGACGCTGGAGAGCGGCTGCGGCTCGCGCACCTGGAGCGGCGAGAAGCCGACGAAGCCGCCGGGCTGGACGACGGGCTCGCCGTCGGCCCCGATGACCGCGGCGCCCTGATCGTCCACCACCGGGCGGTCGGTCCTCGCCGGGGTCACCTCGAGCGTGACCCGCTCGCCGTCGCGCAGGACCGCGACCTGCGACGTCTGCCCGGCGGAGTCGTTGATGAGGCCGACAAGCTGCTGCCAGCTGTGCACCTCGGTACCGCCGAACGCGACGATCTCGTCACCCGGCTCCAGGCCGGCCGCGACGGCCGGTGCGGCGGGCCGCCCCTCGCAGTCGTCTCCCGACGCGGTGGAGGTGACCGACGCCGGCACGCACTCCGAGAGCTGGGCGACGGTGGTGGAGACGGTCAGCGTGCCGTAGCCCACCAGGACCACGGCGATCAGGACGGTGGCGATCACGAGGTTCACGAACGGCCCGCCGAACATCACGATCAGCTTCTTGGGCGTCGAGAGGTTGTAGAAGGCACGGTGCTCCTCACCGGGGCGCACCTCAGCGACCGAGGCGTCGCGGGCGTCGGCGACGAGCTCGCTCCAGAACCCGGTGCCACGGCGCGTGCCGGGCGGCGCCGGCGGCATCATGCCGACGAGCCGCACGAACCCGCCGAGCGGGATCGCCTTGATCCCGTACTCCGTCTCCCCCTTGGTCCGCGACCAGAGGGTCGGCCCGAAGCCCACCATGTACTGGCTCACCCGGACCCCGAACTTCTTGGCCGGGACCATGTGCCCCAGCTCGTGCAGCCCGACGGAGACGATGACACCCAGCAGGAGGACGAGCACACCGATGATGTGCGGAACGATGCTCACGGACCGAGACTACGTCACCCGCTCACGCCCTCGAAAGGCGGTGCAGGTCTCCCCCGGGACAGCCACGCGTCGTTCACTTCCTTTCGATCTCATGGTGATTCGTTGCCGCATCGGTTACCGATCATTAACCTGGCGACATGTCGGTTTCGTCCATCCCTGAGTCCCGGGAGCGGCACACGCACGGCCCCGGTTCCCTCACGGAGAGCCTCACCTCGATGTTCCAGACGGAGGCCTGGCACGCCGCGGACGGCGACTCCCGGGTCGCCAGACAGCTCCGCGAGATCGGCGTCGACGTCAGCGCGATCTGGGCGGCCTCCCGCTGGAACATGGGCGACGACGGCGAGGCGCCGAACCGCCGCCACCCGCTGCCCGGCGACCCGCGCGGCCCGCAGACCGCCGCCGAGCTGACCGCCGTCGTCGCGCGGCCGCGGGCCGCCGCGCTGCTCGGCATCTACCTGTGGTCGCAGGCGAGCGACGCCCTGCAGTACACCTTCCGGCACGGACGGATCATCGTCTCCCTGCGCGCCTTCGTCGAGACATGGGCGACATGCCGCGACAGCGCGCCCGACGACGTCTGCCGGGCGGAGGGTGACGCGGTCGCCGTGCTGCTGCGCACCCTCATCACCCAGATGCACACCTCGGCCGCCCGCAGCGCGGGCAGCCTGGCCCGGCTGGCCGACGCCGCCGCACAGGCCGGCGACCGGTGCGGCGACCTGCTCCGCGCCGCCCGCGCCATCCCGGACCCGAGGTCACCGTTCCGGCGTGCGCTCGTGCCGCAGGCGGTGACCCGCATCCGGTACTTCCGCGCACTGTCGGAGGCCGCGCGGGCCGCCGACGACGCCATGTCCGGCGAGCCGGCACGGCTCGCCCCGGCGATCGAGGGGCTGCGGGCCGCGGAGACCGACCGGCACCTCAACTACATCCTGGCCAGCGAGCTGCGCGCCTACCGGATGCACCTGACGGAGCTGCACCGCAACCTCGACTCCCCCTGGCTCACGCTCGACCGGCTGCGGACCGTATACATCTACCCGTTCGGCCTGCGGGACGTCAGCCCCACCGCGGCCGTGGCGGCGATCCGGGAGCTCGCCGACCGCGACGAGCGGCCCGAGCTGCTCGGCGTCCAGGCCTTCGCGGTACGGGGCCGGCTCAAGATGGACGACGTCTGGGCGAGCGTCGACCGGGCCGCGCGCCCGTACGGCGGCGTGTCGCTGTCGATGCCGAACGTGCGCCTGGAGCAGCCGGACGGCTCGTTCATCGCCGAGCTGTCCTGCGACGTGCGGTTCACCGAGTTCGGCAACCACTACGTCCGGTTCCGCTACTCGGCGCGCGAGCAGTCGCCGCAGGAGGTCAGGGACGCCCGGTTCCGGCTGTCCAACCTGCACGCCGACATCCGGGTGCGCTGGATCTCGCCGGACGGCGCACCCGTCGACGTCGACCACGCGGGCAGCCCGCCGCCCGAGCGCCTGTTCGACCTCGCCGACCTGCTCCAGCGCGCCACGACCGACCTGATCCGCGAGGGTACCGAGATCGCCCAGGGGCGTGCGCACGTCGTCACGACCGTCTACGAGGCGAGCCGCGGGCGCGGCCCCGCCGCGCCCCGGGCGGAGCGCACGCCGGTCGCCATGGGCGACGAGCTGCTCGCCGCGTTCGGCTCGCAGGTGCTCCTCCAGCCGGTCTCCTACGGCACCGCCACGCTGTGCGACTGGACCCTGCGCCAGCGCAACCCCGTGCTGCTGGAGGGGGTGCGGCACCTGGGCGACGTCGTCGCGGTGGCCACCAACTCGACGACCGTCGCCCTGGTCGGCACCGCACACTTCAAGATCTCCCAGTACGGCTCGCTCGCCGAGTTCGTCGCGAGCCTGAACGGGCTCTTCAGCGCGTGGAACGCCACCCTCGCCGACCACCTGCGGATCGTCGCGACGATGCTCGCCGACCACGACGTCAGCAACGGCGCCGACCTCGCCGAGCGCAAGGAACGGCTCACCCGCGAACAGCTTCGGTTGCACGAGTTCGCCTCGGAGGTCCGGGCCACGCTGACCACCATCACCTCGCCCACGTTCCTCGCCTCCGCCCTGGAGTCCAGGATGCTGAACCAGCTGCTCAAGGCCGCGCACTTCGAGCAGCAGGCGGCGGTGGTCACCGAACGGCTCCGCGAGCTGCTCCAGGAGCCGATCGCGGCGCGGCTCGCAGCCCTCGAACGCCTGCACGGCGACCGGGAGCGGGCCGCGGAGGCCAAGCGCGAGCGCGGGCGCCGTCGGCTGATGGACGGCACGCTGTCCGCCATCACCGTCTTCGCGGGCGTCTACGCCCTGATCGGGACCGTCCAGGTCGCGCTGGACGCCGGCCTGATCGGCCCGCTGCAGGCCGTCACCGCTACCGCGCTGGTCACGGTGGGCGCCCTGGTGACGGGGATCGCCGTCTTCAACTGGACAAGGGGGCGCTGAGCTCAGGCGGCCGCGCGCTGCTCCGCCGGCCGACGGCGCAGGAGCGGCTGCTGGATGGCGGGCGGGTCGTAGGCCATGTCGAGGCGGCCGACGTCGGTCCCCGGCGGCACTATCGCGTCGATCCGGTCCAGGATCTCGTCGCTCAGGACGACCTCGGCGCCCGCCAGCGCGCTGTCCAGGTGCTCCATGGTGCGCGGGCCGATGATCGCTGAGGTGACACCCGGGTGCGCGATCGTGAACGCCATCGCCAGGTGGTTCAGCGGGATGCCCGCGTCCTCGGCGACCGGCACGAGCTGCTCGACGACGTCGAGGCGCTGCTCGTCGCGCAGGTGCTCGTGCCCGAACTGCGCCCGGTGGGTGTCGTTCTCCTGCCCCTTGCGGTAGCGGCCGGTGAGCAGGCCTCCGGCGAGCGGGCTCCAGACCAGCGTGCCCATGCCGTACTGCTGGGCGACCGGCAGGACGTCCCGCTCGATCCCCCGGTTCAGGATGGAGTACGGCGGCTGCTCGGCCCTGAAGCGTTCCAGGCCGCGCCGTTCGGCGACCCACTGGGCCTGGACGATCTCGGCGGCCGGCATCGTGGACGAGCCGATGGCCCGCACCTTGCCGGAGTTGATCAGGTACGTCAGCGCCGCCAGCGTGTCCTCGACGTCCGTCTCGGGGTCGGGACGGTGGATCTGGTAGAGGTCGATGTGGTCGGTGCCCAGGCGGCGCAGCGAGTTCTCGACCTCGGCGATGATCCAGCGGCGGGAGTTGCCGCGGTGGTTGGGGTCGTCGCTCATGGGCAGGTGCACCTTCGTGGCGAGCACGACGTCGTCGCGCCGCCCCTTGAGCGCCTTGCCGACGATCTCCTCGGACTCCCCGTGCGAGTAGAAGTCGGCCGTGTCGATGAGGTTGATGCCGGCGTCGAGGGCCTTGTGGATGATCTTGATCGACTCGTCGTGGTCCGGGTTGCCGACCGCGCCGAACATCATCGCGCCGAGCGCATAGGGGCTGACCTTGATACCGGTCCGGCCGAGGTTGCGGTACTGCATGGGGCCCTCCTGGGGTCGACAGGTCTGGTGAGCGCCCCGGTGATGCCGTACTCTGGAGACTAAGCGGAACGCCCTTCCGGAACTATATGGAAAGGCGTTCCGGATAGCAAGGGATGGAGTGAAGTGACCCAGAACACAGCGCAGCGACCGCTGCGCGCCGACGCCCAGCGCAACATCGACGCACTGCTCGACGCCGCCAAGGCGACGTTCGGCACGTCGGGCGTTGACGCGCCCGCGAAGGAGATCGCGGACCGCGCCGGCGTCGGCGTCGGCACGCTGTACCGGCACTTCCCCAAGCGCGCGGACCTGGTCAAGGCCGTGTTCCAGCACGAGGTCGACGCCTGCGCCGACGCGGCCCCGGCCCTGGCCGCGAAGCACGAGCCGGTCGTGGCGCTCGAGAAGTGGCTGCACCGGTACACCGAGTTCCTCGAGACCAAGCGCGGGCTCGCCTCGGCCCTGCACTCGGGCGACCCGGCGTTCGACGCCCTGCCCGGCTACTTCATCGGACGCCTGGGACCGGCCGTCGGCTCGCTCGTCGACGCAGCGGTCGAGGCCGGCGAGGTCCGTGCGGTCGCCAGCCCCAAGGACCTCCTGTACGCCGTCTCCAAGCTGTGCCTGCCGATGCACGACGAGGAGCCCGAGCACGGCCGCCGCATGATCGACCTGCTCGTGGACGGGCTGCAGTACCGGGCTGGACGGCCTGCCGGATAGATCTGCCGGACAGACCCGCCGGGTAGGGTGGGCCCGAATTGGCGCGGGGCGCCGGGCGTCGGCCCGGCTGAGACGTACCCGTGGAACCTGATCTAGGTAGTTCTAGCGAAGGGACGCCTCATGGGCTTGCTGCTGCCCGACGACGCCGCGCGCACCCGGCCACCCGGGCACCCGGTCGTCGCGCTGACGATCGCCGGCTCGGACCCCTCGGGCGGCGCGGGGATCCAGGCCGACCTGAAGACCTTCGCCGCGCTCGGCGGCTACGGCTGCGCGGTGCTCACCGGGCTGACCGCCCAGTCGACGACCGGCGTGACGAGGGTGCTGCCCGTACCCGCGGACATGGTGACCGCGCAGCTCGAGACCCTGTTCGCCGACGTGGCGGTGGACGCCGTGAAGATCGGCATGACGACGGACGCCGCCGTCGGCCGGGCCGTCGCGGCGGCGCTGCGGCACCTGCGGGCCGCCGGGCGCACGCCCTACGTGGTGCTCGACCCGGTGATGGTCTCGACGTCGGGCCACCGCCTGCTCGCGCCCGACGCCGAGGCGGTGCTGCGCGACGAGCTGCTGCCGCTGGCCGACCTGGTCACGCCGAACCTGCCGGAGGCGGCGGTGCTGCTCGGCGTCGAACAGGCGAGGGACGATCGCGAGACGGCCGACCAGGCGCGTGCGCTGCTGGGGCTCGGGGCGCGGTTCGCCCTGGTCAAGGGCGGGCACCTGGACTCGGCGGACTCGGTCGACCACCTCGCGGGGGCCGGCCTGGGGCCTGGCGGCAGCCCGGACGGCGTCGTCGCCCTGACCGCACCGCGGATCCCCACGCGGAACACGCACGGCACGGGCTGCACCCTCAGCTCGGCGTGCGCCGTCCTGCGCCCGGCGCATGACGGCTGGGAGCCTGCCGTACGCGCCGCGAAGGAGTACCTGACGGGAGCGCTCCGCGCCGCGGACGACCTGGTCATCGGCGGCACGGGCACCGCGCCGGGCCCCTGGACCGGCCACGGCCCGGTCGACCATGGCTTCGCCACACGGATGGCGGCCGTTACCGCAGCGGGGTGGACGGTCTCCGGGTAGAGACACCGCGAGCCAGCTCGGTTGCTGTCGGTAGACATTGTCTACCGACAGCAACCGACTCCGCAGACCTACTGTTTCCTGAGGCAGCCCCGGTCGCCGCGCCGCACCCGGTCACCAGACCCCGGCCGAGACGTCGCGCATCGCACGGGTCCGCACAGTCACGACTTGAGGATCTCCGCCGCGCGGGCGCGGGCCCAGGCGTCGGCCTCCAGGACGCCCTCGACCGAGCCGGCGTCGCCCGCGGACGTCGTCCCGTGCGCCTCGACGACCGCGGCCACCGTGTCGACGATGTCGAGGAAGCCGATGGCGCCGTCGTGGAACGCGTCGACGCACACCTCGTTCGCGGCGTTGTAGACGGCGGGGTGCGTGCCGCCGGCCTCGCCGACCTGCCGGGCGAGGCGGACGGCGGGGAAGGCGTCGTCGTCGAGGGGGGCGAACTCCCAGGTGGACGCGCTGGTCCAGTCGATGGGCACGTCGACGTCGGGCAGGCGGTCCGGCCAGGACAGGCCAAGGGCGATCGGCACGAGCATCCGCGGCGGACCGGCCTGGGCGATGGTGGAGCCGTCGGCGAACTCGACCATCGAGTGGATCATCTGCTGCGGGTGCACCACGACGTCGATCGCGCTGAACGGCAGGTCGAACAGCAGGTGCGCCTCGATCACCTCGAGGCCCTTGTTCACCAGGGTCGCCGAGTTGGTGGTGACCACGCGACCCATCGAGAAGTTGGGGTGCCGCAGGGCCTGCGCGGGCGTCACGTCCCGCAGCTCGGCGCGCGTGCGGCCGCGGAACGGCCCGCCGCTCGCGGTGACGACGAGCTTGCGGACCTCGGACGACGCGCCGGAGCGCAGCGACTGCGCGATGGCGGAGTGCTCCGAGTCCACCGGCACGATCTGGCCCTCGCGCCGCACCGCCGCCTTGACCAGCGCGCCGCCCACCACGAGCGACTCCTTGTTCGCGAGGGCCAGCGTCGAGCCGGCGGCGAGCGCGGCGAGGGTGGGGCGCAGGCCGACGGAGCCGGTGATGCCGTTGAGCACGACGTCGCTCCCTCGGCCGGCCAGCTCGGTCGCGGCGCCGGGGCCGGCGAGCACCTCGACGCCGTCGGCGCCTGCCTCGCCCAGCAGGGTCGTCAGCGCGGGGCGTGCGGCGTCGTGGGCCACCGCGACGGCACGCACGCCGAGCGACGCGGCCTGGCGGGCCAGGAGCGGCAGGTCGGAGCCGCCGGCGGACAGCGCGTCCACGCGGAACCGGTCGGGATTGCGCCCGATGACATCGATGGCCTGCGTGCCGATGGAGCCGGTGGAGCCGAGGAGGGTGACGCTTCGCATGGTGCACATCCTGTCAGCCCTCGCCGGGCTGCTCCGCCCGCGGCTGCTCCGCCCGCGGCTGCTCCGCGCGGCCCCTGCCGAACATCCGCCAGCCCTTGACCACGCCTCGGGGGTCCGGGACGGGCTCGCCGGCGGCCTCCCAGCCGGCGTCGTCGGCGAGCGGGACGACGTGGAGGCCGAAGTCCGCGAGGATCACCGGGATGGCGCGGATGGCGGCGCGGTCCTTCTCGCGGTCCTCCTCCGACAGCTCGTCCCAGGGGCGCAGGTCCGGGTGCAGGCGCCGCACGTCGTCCCGCTGCGGCCCGTAGGTCCAGCCCGCCGCGGTCTTCTCGGCCATCCAGCGCTCGTGCTCGTCGACGGCACGCGCGTCGACGACGGGTTCGGGGATCCGGCCGTGCTCGCCGTCGCCGGCAGGCGCAACGGTGCAGCCCATCTGGCGGAGCCGGTCCGGGATTGCGCGCACCTGGGCGCGGTTCGCGGCGCGGAGGTCGTCGGACAGGTCGGCCCACGAGACCATCGCGGGGGTGCTGTCCCATGGCACGCCGCGCGAGCGCTGGTTGCGCAGGTAGGTCAGGTGGGCGGAGACGGCCATCAGGTCGTAGACGTCGTCGTGCACGAGCACACCGGGTGCCGTCGCCCTGCGCAGCAGCGTGCCCGGTTCGACGACGTCGAGCCGCCCGCCGAGGTCGTCGAGGATGGCGCCGTCGTGGGTGCCGAACAGGCCGCCGAGGCCCGCGAGGCGGTTGAGGCGGAGCACCACGGCGCCCTCGCCGGCACGCCAGAGGTCGCTGTCCCGCAGCGCGTGCCGCAGGGCGTCGCCGTCGTCGTCGTGGCACACGTAGACCCGCTGAGGCGTGCCGATCGCGCGCACCTCGGCGAAGGTCTCGACCGGGACGAGCCGGCAGGCCGCCCGCACGCCGGGCCAGCGCGCCCGCAACGCCTGCGCCGCGACGCGCGCCCCCGGACCGACGAGGGTCACCGTGAGCGGTTCGCCGCCCGACGCGATCTCGACGCTCCGCAGCCGCGCGAACGCGACGACGAGCGCCCTGCCGAACGTGCCGTGCCCGACCACCGAGATGTGCGGCGCCGCGCCGCGGGCCACCGTCTGGTCGCGCCGGGCGAGGGACCGGGCGACGAGCTCGCCCAGCGTGAAGAAGTCCACGCCCGGCTGCGGGTGGCTCAGGTGGCGGGCCTGCAGCGCGAGCGCGAGGTCGGGGTCGCTCACGTGCGCGTTCAGCCGCAGGCCCGGCAGGGCGGGATCCCGCTCCGCACGGTTGGCCACTGCCACCGTGAGCACGTTCACGCCGGGCTCGTCGTCCTCGCGCTCGCACGCGTAGAGCACCGCGGCGCCGGAGATACCGGCGTTGCGCAGCGACGCCGCGTCCCCCGTGGCGGTCCGCGCGACGGGCGCGCCCCGGGCCGCGAGCGCCTCGGCGATGAGGTCGGCGGCCGGGGTGTGCCCGACGACCACCGCGTGCCCCCGCATCCGACGGGTGCGCATCGTCGCGATCTGGTCGGCGAACAGGGAGCGCACCGCCTCGAAGACGGCGTAGCCGGTGGCGACGGGGGCGAGGAACCGTGCGGCCTGGAGCTGCCAGGGCAGGTCGCCGCCGTCGTTGGTGGCCTCCGCGCCGAGCACGAAGAGCTGGACGGAGTAGTAGACGACGTCCCACCCGGTGGTGCCCCAGACGAAGTCCGGGGAGGTCCGGTAGACGGAGAAGCCCCACAGGCCCAGGGCGAAGGCCACGCCGAACAGCGCGGTGAAGCCCGCGCGTACCCACGACCGGCGCACGCGCAGCCGGCGCGGTCCGCCGCGGGGGATCACGAGCTCCGGTGCAGCCATCTCGTGCCTCTCTCGTCCGACCCGCCAGCAGACCTAACGGTGCATTTCAGGCTAAAGGTCGCTAGCGTCATGACCTGCGGCGACATTACACACAGGGGATACGTTTCTCTCCGGTCCGCGACATTCGCCGACGAAGAGCAGCGGGGGGCAACGATGACCGACCGGAGAGCTCGCGGCCTGCTGCCCACGACCCGGACGTCCGTCGCGCCGCGCACCGACGGGTACGACGCCTTCCTGTCCTACAGCCGCGACTCCGACGGCGAGTTCGCCCCGGACTTCCACGCGCAGCTCCTCGCGTTCGACAAGCGCGACGACGTCCGCGACCTGCGCATCTTCCTCGACCGGACAGGCCTGGCGAACAACCCCAGCCTCTGGGGCTCCATCAAGCGCAAGCTCGAGAACTCCGACTACCTCATCCTGCTCGCCTCCGAGGGCGCCGCGAGCTCCCACTTCGTGGCCGAGGAGGTGGCCTGGTGGCTGGAGCACCGAGAGCCCGAGACCCTCCTGGTCGCGCTGACCAGCGGCAGGATCGTCTGGGACCGGTCGGCGCACGCGATCGACAAGATCAGCACGACCGCGCTGCCCGCGCCGCTCGCCGAGCGGATCGACCGCGAACCCAAGTGGACCGACCTGACCCGGCTGCGCCAGCGGCGCAGGTTCTGGCGGCGCCACCCGGACCGGGCGACGGCGCTCGCCGAGCTCGTCGCCCCGCTGCGCGGCCCCGACGTCAGCACCGAGGACATCCTCAGCGCCCACATCGCCCGGCAGGGCTCGGCCAACCTCGTCAGCCGGCTGACGATCACGGCCCTCGGCGTCATGCTCGCCGTGTCCGTCGCCGCGTCCGGGTACGCCCTGCGGGAGGCGTCCCGGGCGAACGAGGCGGTGAACGCCAATGCTGCCCACCTGCTCGGCGCGACGTCGCACGTCGTGCACCAGGACGATCCAGCGGTGGCGCAGCTCCTTGCGGTGGAGGCGGTCGAACGCCTCCGGGACGGGCAGACCCGTACCGCGCTGTTCAACGCGGTCACGGCGAACGAGCCGGCCGACCCGTACCTGCTGCGGACCGTCGACGTGCCTGAGGAGACCGGGCTCGCCGACGTCGCGCCGACGGGCACGGGCATCGTCGGGCGTACCGACAGGGGTGACCTCGTGCGGTGGAACCCGGACGACGGCGAACCCGAGGTCCTGCGCGGCGACCGCACCCCGTTCGGCACGGTGACCGGGTCCGGTCGTGCCGGCCCGTTCGTCGCCGGGAGTGCGGACGGCACGGTGGTCGCGGCGGTGGACGACCTCGGTGTGACCGTCGGCCGCTTCGGACCGCTCCCCGAGGGCAGCACGAGCCGCCAGACGCACCTCGACCTGCCGGGGGCGACGGCCGTCACGATCACCCCGGAGGGCGACACGCTCCTCATCGCGTGGCACGACGCCACCACCGGCAGGAACCGGATCGGCAGCATCAACCTCGCGGGCCGGGACCTGGCGGTCCTGGAGTCGGACGCCGGTTCCCGGCGACCGGACGAGCAGCGCCTGGCGTTCCGCAGCAAGGTGGAGACGGAGCTCGCGGTCACGTCCCTCGCCGTCGGCTCCAGCCGCACCCTCGCCGTGGCGGACACGACGGCGGACACCCTCGAGGTCCGCAGCCTCGACACCCTGGAGCTGACCCACGCCGGAACGGTGGAGCTGCCCGACGGCGCGGTTCCCTCCCCCTCGCTGAACGACTGGGCGACGCTGCGCACCGACGAGGACGGCACCACGGTGACCGTGCACCACTGGGCCGACGGCTCCGTGCGTTCGGCGGACTGCCCGGTGCCGCGCGTCTGGTCCGACCCCGAGGTGGTCGCGATGGACGACGAGACGACGCGGGCGCTGATCGCGACCGACCGCGGGCTCGTCGCGTGCGAGATCGCCCGGGACGCCGACCTGCGCCGGACCTGGCACCTGTCCGGGGTCCGGCGGACCGGCCCACCGGTCCTGGTCGGGACCGACCGGGTCGCCGCGGCCTCCGACGGCCGGATCGCGCTGTGGTCCACCGCCGACACCCATGGGGACGTGCCGCTGCCGGGCTCGGCGGGTGCGGCGGCGGCCGCGGGGCCGGCGTCGGACGGGGACTCCGGGGAACCGGGTGCGGACGAGGACCCGGCCGGCCCGACAGCGGTCCTCGCCACGTACCGGGACGAGTCGACGGGGCCCGCGAGCACCGCGGCGTCCTGGTCGGACGGCACCGTCACCATCCACGGCCGCGGCACCGTGACGCTGCCCGCCGACAGCCCGGACGCCGGCCGGCCGCTGCTGCCCGTATGGCTCGACCGGGAGAGTCTGTTGCTCGTCACCCCGGAGGGCGACGCCTACCGGACCGACGGCAGCACCGCCGCCGGGTACGAGGCGGGGTTCCGCGACCTGGTCGCGCCGGGGCTGGACGGGGGCGACCCGGCCTGCGCGACCGTCGTCAGCGCCCAGCGCACGCGCGACGACATCCTGCTGGTCGACGCGTGCTCAGGGCTGCACCTGCTCGACGCCGGGCTCCAGGAGCGCGCCGTGCACGTGCCGGGCCCCCTCGGCAGCACGCCGCGGCTCGAACCCGGGTGGACGGCACCCGGCCGGGTCGCCATCGCCGCCGACGGGAGCGAGGTGGCCGTGGCACCGCGCGACTTCGCGCTCCGGGTGGCCGACCTCGACGCAGCGGCCCGGGGCGAGACCGACGTGTGGACGGTGCGCGGCAGCAGCGTCGCGCAGGTGCACATGATCGGCGGCACCGACGGGGCGGCCCTGCCGGACCAGCTGGTCACGCTCGGCCTGGACTCGGCGGTCCGCCTGCGCCCGGTCACCGGCTCCGCCGGTCCCGAGGCGCTCGACCTGGCGGGCACCTACGGCGACGTCCTGGCGGTGCTGCCCGGGCCCAACCTGGTGGCGCGCAACCGCGGCCCCGCGCTCGCGTTCTTCGACATCGAGACCGGGCAGAAGATGGGTGAGCTCGCCACCAGTCTGTACTCGCCGGGCGGCGAGGTGGCGGCGGGTGACGTGCACGCGGCCGACGGCCAGCTCCTCGTGGTCCAGGACCACGGTGTCACGACCGGCTGGACCTTCTCGGACGACCAGATGATCGCCAGGGCGTGCGCCATGGCGGGCCGCGCCCCCACCCCGGCCGACATGCCAGAAGGTGTAACCCTGGCACACAACCCGGCCTGCTCCCCCTGACACCCCGTTGAGTGCTGGATATTCGCCCCTGTATGACGCAGATGGGGGCGAATATCCAGCAC
>NZ_JBHXBG010000119.1:0-18148 GCF_042726755.1 Promicromonospora sp. NPDC060271
TCGCGACGGCCGAGGACGCCGTGCAGGAGGCCCTGATCGAGGCGGTGCGCCACTGGCCCGAGACCCTCCCGGACGAGCCGAAGGCCTGGCTCCTGCGTGTCGCAGGCCGCAAGCTGATCGACGCCCAGCGCGCCGAGGCCGCACGACGGCGACGGGAGGAACGCGTGCACGACGAGCCCCCGCCCGGCCCCACCGAGCAGTCGGACGACACGCTGCTCCTGCTGAGCCGGTGCTGCCATCCGGCGCTCAGCCCGGCGTCGGCCATCGCGCTGACGCTGCGCGCCGTCGGCGGGCTCACCACGGCGCAGATCGCCCGCGCGTTCCTCGTACCCGAGGCGACCATGGCGCAGCGCATCTCCCGGGCCAAGCGCACGATCACCGGTGCGCGGTTCGACACCCCCGGCGACGTCCGAGCGGTGCTGCACGTGCTGTACCTGATCTTCAACGAGGGCTTCACCGGCGAGATCTCGCTCGCCGACGAGGCGATCCGGCTGACACGCCAGCTCGTCACCGCCGTCTCCCGCGACGCCGGAGACACCGCCGACCCCGAGGTCTCCGGCCTGCTCGCCCTGATGCTCCTGCACCACGCCAGGCGGGCCGCCCGGTACAACGCCTCGGGCGAGCTCGTCCCCCTGGACCAGCAGGACCGGTCGCTGTGGGAGACGGCGATGATCGCCGAGGGCGTCACCGTCCTGCAGGGCGCCCTGGCCGGCGACCGGCTCGGGCAGTACCAGGCGCAGGCCGCGATCGCGGCCCTGCACGACGACGCGCCCACCGCCCAGGAGACCGACTGGACGCAGATTCTCGAGTGGTACGACGAGCTGACCCGGTTCGCGGACAGCCCCGTCGTCGCCCTGAACCGGGCGGTCGCCGTCGGTCAGGTCGACGGCCCGCGCGCGGGACTGGCCGCCCTCGCGGGCGTCGACCCGAAGCTCGCGCGCTGGGACGCCGTGGCGGCCCACCTGTACGAGCGCGCGGACGACGTCGACCAGGCGATCCGGCACTACACGATCGCGGCCGACCGGGCGACGAGCCTGCTCGAGCGGACCCACCTCATGAAGCAGGCCGCGCGACTGCGGACATCCTCGCCGGAGGCACCGGGGTCGTGACCACCCGCCCGGGGGAAGACCCGACAGGCACCACGGGGGCTGGCCCCCGGCGCGCCGTGGGTGTGCACCAGTGCGGACGACGCCCCTGACCAGCAACGCTGCACGGGTCAGGATCATCGTCCAACCTGGAAGGACCCGTCATGTCCAACGGGACACAGTCAGTCACCGTGCGCGTGGCCCGGTGGTGCGCCACCCATCCCTGGCGCGCGGTGGTGGGGTGGCTGCTCCTCGTGGTGCTCTGCCTCGGCGCGGGCACCGCCGTCGGCACCAGCTCGGGCACCGTCGAGGACTTCTGGGTCGGTGAGGCCGGACGCGCGGAGTCGATGGCCGACTCCGCCGGGCTCACACCCGCCCCCACCGAACAGGTGCTCATCACGGCCAAGGACGGCGACCAGCTCGACGAGACCGCCGCGACGAGCGCCGCCGACGACGTGCGACGGCGCATGGCGGCCCTGCCCGCCGTCACCACCGTGGCCGAACCCGCCTGGTCCGCCGACCGGACCGCACTGCTCGTGGACGTCACCCTCCGCGGAGACAGCGAGACAGCGGAGGACGACGTCGCAGCCCTTCTCGAACAGACCGCCGCCACACAGGCGGCGCACACCGACGTGACCGTCGAGCAGACCGGCAGCGCCTCGATGTCGAACCAGGTCGACGAGTCGATGGGCCAGAACCTGCTGCGCACCGAGGCGATCAGCCTCCCGGTGACCTTCGTGATCCTCCTGGTCGTGTTCGGCACCGTGCTGGCAGCCGGCATCCCGATCCTCCTCGCCCTCACCGCCTTCACCGGAGCGGTCGGGCTCTACAGCCTGGCGTCCTGGGTATTCCCCGACGCGGGCGGCGCGGCGATGAGCGTCATCTTCCTGCTGGGCATGGCCGTCGGCGTCGACTACTCGCTGTTCTACCTCAAGCGGATCCGCGAGGAACACGCGCACGCCGGCCACCTCGCCACCGGCCACACCGACTACACGGCAGCCATCGAGGCAGCAGCCGCCACATCCGGCCGCGCGGTCCTCGGGTCCGGCATCGCCGTCGTGCTCGCGCTCGGCGGGCTCTACCTGGCCGACGACGTCATCTTCTCCTCCGTCGCCACCGGGGCGATCCTGGTGACGGCGCTCGCGGTCGTCGGCTCCCTCACGGTGCTGCCCGCGCTCCTCGCCCTGCTGGGCAGCCGGATCGACCGCGGGTTCCGCGGGCTCCGTGGGCGGCGCCGTGCCGGCCAGGTCGAGAACGGCCGCGCCACGGGCGAGAGCGCCGCGTGGACCGCGGCGCTTCGTCCGGTGGTGCGCCGTCCTCTCGTCACGGTGCTGATCGGTGTGGCCGTGACCGGCGCGTTGGCGGCGCCCGCGCTGACCATGCGGCTGGGCACCGAGGGCGCGGAGACCTTCCCCGACACGCTGCCGTCCGTCGCCGCCTACGACCGGCTGACCGGTGCGTTCCCGTCCCAGGGGCCCGCGCACCTCGTGCTGGCACGCGGGGACGACCCCGCGGCCGTGCTGCAGGACCTCGCGGACCGGACCCGGGGCGACGACCTCTTCGCGCAGGACACGGCACCCGAGGTAGTGGTCGCCGACGACGGCAGGACGGCGCTGCTGCGGCTCCCGATCCCGTTCGGCGAGAACTCCGCCGCGGCGCAACGCTCGCTGGAACACCTGCGGGCGGACCTCGTCCCGGAAGCCGTCGGAACGGCGGCCGGTACGCAGGTCGCGGTCTCCGGCGACGTCGCCCGTGGCGCGGACTACGCGGCCCATCAAGCGGAGCGGTTGCCCTGGGTCATCGGGTTCGTCACCCTGACCACGCTCGTCATCATGTTCGTGGTGTTCCGCTCGGTGCCCCTGGCGCTGCTGGGTGCGGTGCTCAACCTCGCCGCGGTGCTCGTGTCCTGGGGTGTGCTGACCCTGGTCTTCCAGGGCACATGGGCGGAGGGCCTGCTCGGGTTCGAGTCGGTGGGCTTCGTCGGCTCGCGCACGCCGCTGATGGTCATCGCGATCCTGGTGGGGCTCTCCACGGACTACCAGATCTTCGTCGTGAGCCGGATCCGGGAGGCCGCGCGGCGCGGGGTGCCCACCCAGCAGGCGGTGGTGGAAGGCATCGCCGGGTCCGCGAGCGTGGTCACGAGCGCCGCCGTGATCATGGTGTCGATCTTCGGCAGCTTTCTGTTCTTCGACCGGATCGAGATGAAGCAGATGGCCGTCGGGCTCACCGTCGCCGTGCTCTTCGACGCGATAGTGCTGCGCGCCCTCATCCTGCCGGCCGTGATCACGCTGCTCGGCGAGCGCACCTGGTGGCCGGCCGGGATACGGCCGGGCACTGCCCCGGTCCGGCGTTGACGACCTACCCCGGCCTCGTCAGCGGCGCCGGAGGTACGCCTCCAGCGCCGCGGCGCCGGACAGCATCGCCCGACCGCGCTCGGTCAGCCGGTCGTTCCAGCCGTGCAGCGTGGCTTCGAGCGGCTCGAGCCCACCGGCCGCCCGCACCTGGGCGATCAGCGGGGCTATCTGCTCCAGCAGGTAGCCGCCGCGCCGGAGCTGGTGGGTCAGCCTGGCGTCCCGCACCGCCGTCTCGTCGTAGACGCGGTAGCCGGTCTGCGGGTCCCGGCGCGGCCGCACCAGGCCGGCGCGTTCCCAGGTGCGCAGGGTCGCGGGCCGGAGGCGGAGCTGCGCGGCCAGCGGGCCGATGAACAGGTCACGTGGTCCGGTGCGGGGCGCGGGCGTGGCGCCGGTCCCTGTGCGGGTCGCTGTGCCGGTCCCTGTGTTGTTTCGCGTACCGGCGGGGTCGAGGTCGCGTAGGGCGTTCTCGACCGCCTCGAGCGTCCGGCGGTCGTCGAGGAGCTGGACGTGGCTCTCGTCGACGAGCCGGAGCGCGCCCGCGGTGTCGCCGTCGTGCACCGCTCGCATGATCGCCGCCGCCGTCCGGTGGCCGTGGCCGGGCAGGAGGGCGAGGAAGGCGCGCAGCGCACGCGCGTGCAGCGGGGTGTAGGTGCGGTATCCACTCGGGGTGCGGACGGCGGCCGGGAGGATCCCCGCGTCCTCGTAGTTCCTGATCGCCTGGGTGGACAGGCCGTGCTCACGTGCCAGGTCGATCGGCCTGAGCCGCATGTCGTCTTGAGGGTTCACACCCATGTGCCTGCCCAGATCAGGGAGAAGTTTCAACCGGAACTTCAACGATACCTTTGAGGGAATGGTGACCGACCTCAAAGAGACCATCCGTCCCGTCGACTCCGGGGCCGTTATGGGCCTGTTCCCGGCCCGCCCGAGGATCCTCGCCCTCGGCGAGCCCACGCACGGTGAGAGCACCCTGCACGCCGTGCGCAACGAGCTCCTCCGGCAGCTCGTCGAGCAGGAGGGCTACCGGACCATCGCCCTGGAGAGCGACTGCCTGACGGGCCTGCTCGTGGACGACTACGTCACCGCCGGCGAGGACCCCGCTGGTACCCGCGCCGACGACGAGCTCGACGACGTCATGGCACGCGGCCTCAGTCACGAGTGGGGTGCGTTCCCCGGCAACCGCGAGCTGGTGCGCTGGATGCGCTCCTTCAACGCGGGCCGGCCGGCGTCCGACCGGCTTCGGTTCGCGGGCGTCGACGGCCCGTTGGAGATCACGGCCGCCGCGAGCCCGCGACCGGCCCTGACCGCACTGCACGGATTCCTCGCGGAGCGGCTGGGCGCCGGCCTGCTCCCCTGCTCGATCGACGCCCTTGACAGCCTGGTCGGCCCCGACGACCGATGGACCGAACCCGCCGCCATGATGGACCCGTCCCGTTCCGTGGGGCAGTCGGCGGAGGCGAGGGAGCTGCGGCTCATCGCTGACGACCTCGTGGCACTGCTCGGCGCCCATGCACCCGGGCTCGTCGCCACGTCCACCCCGGCCGAGTGGGAGCTGGCCCGCCTGTACGGGCGCACCGCGACGGGGCTGCTGCGCTACCACTTCTGGATGGCTGACTCCTCCCCCGGCCGCATGACCTGGCTGCTCGGCGTGCGGGACGCGATGATCGCCGCCAACCTCCTCGCCCTGGCCGAGCGTGGCCCGGTGCTGGTGAGCGCGCACAACAGCCACCTGCAGCGGACCCCGAGCACCATGCGCATGTGGGACCACCCGAGGCTGGAGTGGTGGGGCGCCGGCGCGCAGGTCGCCGCCGAGCTCGGCGCGGGATACGCCTTCCTTGCCACGGCGGTCGGCACCATCCGGCACCAGGGTGTGGACGCTCCGCCGTCGGACAGCGTGGAGGGCCTGCTGTACGCGGTGCCCGGAGATCACCACCTGCTCGACGCCGGCCGGCTCGTCGCCTCGTTCGGGGAGCAGGTGCCGGACGCCCGCGTGTCCCCCTGGTTCGGGTACGCGCCGCTGGACCCGGCGCAGCTCGCCGCCGTCGACGGGATCGTGTTCGTCAGGGACGCGCAGGAGCGCTGAGCGCACGCGCCGCCGGCGCCGACCCGGCGGGCTCTCGGGGGAGCAGGCGTCCCGGCGGTGCCGGCGCGCCTGCTCCGCAGCACGGAGCAACGGTATTCGGTGCTCACTATGTGCTCTCGAACTGCCCGCCTGAGCTGTCTGGAGGGCCGAATATCGTTGATATCTAGCGGTTCCCTGATCCAGTGCGCACCCGCTTCAGGAAAGCGGGTGCGTACTTTGTGGACGCAGAAGTAGTAGTAGTATTGCAACACTACTCGTACTACTACGAGCGCGAAGCTACGCGGCGAAACTGTGGGCCGGAATCACTGATCGGGGAACGACGTGCGCGACAAGGAACGGGTCTTCCAGGCTGCCGAGGCGCTGACGGCGGAGGGCGTCGCCGTCACGGTGACGAACGTGCGCGAGCGTGCCGGCTGCTCCAACGCCGCCGCGACGAAGTACCTGCGGGAGTGGCGGGACACCAGGGCCGCGGAGAACGACGCGCGGCAGGCGCTCCCCGACCTGCCCGCCGCGGTCACCGCCCTGGTGGAGCGTGGCGTCGACGCGCTGTGGGGCGCCGCGGTCGAGGTGGCCCGTTCGGAGCACGAGGCTGCGGCCGCAGCGCACGACGAGGCGCTGACCGCCGTCGTGGGCGAGGCGGATGCGCTGGCCGCGCGCGTGGACGAGGCGGACGCGGAGCTCGCGCAGTTCCGTGCGGTCCTGGAGTCGGCGCGTGAGCAGGCACGGTCCGCCGAGGAGGATCGTGCGGCGGTGGAGAAGGAGCGGGCGGACGCCGTGGCGATGTCAGCCCGCCTGGAGGGCGAACTGGCCGCCGCGCGACAGGCGCTCGACGCCGTGCGGGACGAGCTCGCCCACGAACGAGCCGCCACGACCGCGGCCGAGCGCGCACGGTCCGACGCCGAGGCGGCCCGTGCGCAGGCGGAGGGTGCCGCCGTCGGGCTGCGGGAGTCGCTGGCCGACGTGCGCGGGGCGCTCGAGGCTGCGCGGTCCGACGCCGCCCAGGCGCACCGGGACCGCGCCGCGGCCGAGACGGCGCGGGCGACCGCCGAGGCGTCGGTCGCCCGGCTGGAGGGCGAGCTGTCCGCGTCGCGTGACGCACTGGCGTCGGCACGGGAACAGGTGGCAGAGGCAGAGCGGACCCGCGTGGCGGCGATCGCGGCGCAGGCTCAGGCGGAGGGCACGGCGGCCGGGCTGCGGGAGGCGCTGGAGGCGGCGGCGAGCACGAGTGTCAGTGGGTAGTGCTGTGATGGCCCCATGAACCTTCGCGGATTCGCCACCATCAACTACTGGGCCGACGACGTCACCGCGGCCGCGGCCTGGTACACCGAGCTGCTCGGGGTAGAGCCGTACTTCCAGCGTCCCGGCCCGGACGGGGCTCTCGCCTACGCCGAGTTCCGGATCGGTGACAACGAGGCGGAGCTCGGCCTCGTCAGCCGGGCCTTCGCGCCACCCGGCCTGCCCTCCACGCCGGGCGGCGCGCTGATGTACTGGCACGTCGACGACCTGGAGGGCATGGTGGCGCGTCTGCTGGAGCTGGGCGCCACCGAGTTCCAGCCGATCACCCCGCGAGGCGACCTCGGCTTCGTCACCGCGGCCGTGGTGGACCCGTTCGGGAACGTCCTCGGGGTCATGTACAACCCGCACTACGTGGAGCAGCACCGGGTCTCCAGCTGACGGCGCTACGGCACGACCAGTCGCGCGATGCTGCCGATCTCCAGGGCCGTCCAGAGCGCTCCGTCCGGGCCCACGGTGATGCCGTGCGGCTCGGACGACGGCGACGGCAGGTCGTGGCTGGTCACCCTGTGGTCGGTCGCGTCATGGCCGCCGGCATCGTCCGCAACGGTGATGTGACCGACCCGGTTGGCGCCCCACTGCGTGAACCAGCAGTCACCGGTGCCGGCGGCGACGATGGCGTGCGGCTTGGCCGCGCGGTCAGGCAACGGGAACTCCTGGACGGCACCGTCGGTGGTGATGCGGCCGATCTGCCCCGCCATGATCTCGACGAACCACAGGGCCGCCCCGTCACTGGTGATCCCGACCGGCCCCGCGCCGGGTGTGGGCAGCGGGTGGACGGTGACGTCGCCCCGGACGGTGATCCGGCCTATCGCGTTCGCCTGGTTGAGGGTGAACCACAGGGCGCCGTCCGGCCCGGTGGTGATCGCCGAGGGCATGGCGCCCGCCACCGGCAGGTCGAACTCGGTGACCCGGCCCTCGACATCGATGCGGCCGACCTTGTCGGCGTTCATCTCGGTGAACCACAGGGCGCCGTCGGGCCCGGCGGTGATGCCGTACGGGCCGCCGTCCGGCGTCGGCACGGGGTAGGAACGGACGACACCCTCGGTGGTGATGCGGCCGATCCGGTGGTCCCTGGTGCGGGTGAACCAGAGGGCTCCGTCGGGACCGGGAGTGATGACCGTGGGCTGGCACTCGGCCGAGTCCAGGGCGTGCTCCGTGACCTCGCCGTCCACGGTCAGGCGCGCGATGCGACCGCTCTGCGCCAAGGTGAGCCACAGGGCGCCGTCGGAGCCGGCGGCTATGCCGTACGGGCCGTCCTTGGCGTCCGCGACCTGGATCTCCTTGATCACCGGGGCCTGGGAATGGCGCACAACAGCTCCTCGCTCGACGACTGGTTCAGGGACAACGACCCTGCTCTCCCACTAGTTTGCCTGAGTGACTTCCGCACCCTTGACCTCCGTGCCCGAGATCATCAACGCCCTGCTCGACCTGACCGCCTGGGCGGTGTTCGACGTCGACCCCGAGGGCCGGATCCTCGCGGGGAACGACGAGTCGGGCAGCATGCAGCTCGTCGAGATCGCGCCCGACGGCACCCGGACACAGCTCACCGCGCTGCCGTCCCGCTGCTCCGGCCGCTACGTCCCGGGCACCCGCCTCGTCGTGGTGCAGCACGACAACGGCGGCGACGAGCGGACACAGCTCAGCCTGCTCGACCTGGCGCCCTTCGACGGACCGGCTGCCTCGTCGCCCACCGGGCCCGTCCTGCCCGACTCCAGGCCCGCGACAGCCGCACTGCCCGCTCGGCTGCCCGCCTCGCCGGAAGGTCTGGTGCCCCTGGTGCACGACCCCGAGTACAAGCACGACCTGGCCGACGTCTCCGCGGGTTCCGTGGTCTTCCTGACGAACCGGCGCGACGGCGTCGACTTCGACCTCGTCGTCCACGACCTGGCGACCGGAACCGAGACCACCCTGTACGACGGCGGCGGTTACCTCGTGGCCGCGGCCGCCTCCCACGACCGCCGCTCGGTCGCGATCACGGTGCTCAGCAGCCGGCCCCGCTCCACCCAGATCCTCGTCGCGGGCGACGACGGACGCAGCACCACCCCTCTCACCGCCCCGGACGAGCACGCCCACCACGCACAGGTCGCCTGGACCGGCGACGACGACGCGCTCGTCATGGCGTCGGACCACGACCGCGAGTTCGCCGCCGTCGTCCGCGTGCACCCAGGCGAAGCCGGCAGCCCCGAGGGCACCGTCTGGCAGACCCTCGTCGAGGCCGACGACCACGACCTCGAGGTGGTCCTCTCCCCCGACGGCACGGCGATGGTCGTCGGCCACCACCAGGACGGCGTCACCACCCTGGCCGTGCACGAACCCGACGGCACCCACCGCTGCGACGTGGCCCTGCCCGACGCCGGGGTACCCACCGTGGTCTGGGCCCACGACTCCTCGCGCTTCGCCGTGCACCTCACGACCTCCGGCGACCCCGGCTCGGTCCACCTCGTCGACGCGGCCACCGGCGCCGCGACGACAGTCGTCGACGGACGCGCCGAGATCCCCGCCGGCCTCCACGTCTCGCTGCCCACCGTGCACCGTGTGCCCACCCCGGACGGCGAACAGATCCCCTGCTTCGTGTACCGCCCCGTACCAACCGGTGCCACCACCACCACCACGAACACGGACGAACCCAGCACAGGTGCCGCCCTCCACGGCGCCTCGGTGCTCGTCGTCCACGGCGGCCCCGAGGCCGAAGCCGCCCGCCCCTTCTCACCGATCATCCAGGCGCTCGCCGCCGCCGGCCTCACCGTCCTCGTCCCCAACGTCCGCGGCTCCGCCGGGTACGGCAAACGCTGGGTCAGCCTGGACGACGTCGACAAGCGGCTCGACTCCGTCGCCGACCTCGCCGCCCTCCAGGCCTGGCTGCCCGACCTTGGCCTCGACCCCGCACGCAGCGCCCTGTGGGGCGGTTCCTACGGCGGCTACATGGTCCTGGCCGGCACCACCATGCAACCCGACCTCTGGGCCGCCGGCGTCGACATCGTCGGCATGTCCTCGCTCGTCACCTTCCTCGAGAACACCTCCGAGTACCGCCGCGCCGCCCGCGAACGCGAGTACGGCAACCTCGAGCACCACCGCGACCTCCTCGTCGCCGCCTCCCCCATCACCTATCTCGACCAGCTCCGCGCACCGCTCTTCGTGATCCACGGCGCCAACGACCCCCGTGTCCCGCTGTCCGAGGCGGAACAGATCGCGGCGGCGCTCGCCGACCGCGGCATCCGGCACGAGCTGCGGGTCTACCAGGACGAGGGGCACGGCCTGGCCATGCGCGCGAACCGGAAGGATGCCTATCCGGCCGCCATCGAGTTCCTCGCCGAGATCCTTGGACGGTGACGGCCGGGCCGGTGCGGGGCCAACCGGGCCGGGGATAGCCTCGGCGGGTGACCCGCGAGGAGCGCCGCCTGCGCCTGTCCGTCGACGACCAGATCGAGAACCGGTACCTGGAGGTGCCGTTCGAGCTGCCGGCCGGCGGCGTGTCGGCCCTGGAGGTGACCCTCGCGTACGACCGGGACGCCGCCGTCATCGACCTGGGCTGTCGCGACCCGGAGCGGTGGCGCGGCTGGTCGGGCGGCGCGCGGTCGCGCTTCGCGATCACACAGGGCTCGGTCGCGCAGGGGTCAGCCGCCCCGAGCCGCGCCACGCCCGGCTACGAACCAGGTGAGCTCGTCGCCGGGCAGTGGGCCGTGGTGCTCGGCCTGCACGGGATGCCGGCCGAGCCGGTCGACGTCACCGTCACGATCGCCACGGGAGTCGACGCGGGCGGGGTCGAGGACGAGCCGCCGGCACCGCCCCCGCCGTCGGGCACCGATACCGCGGTGGGAGCGGGCGGCACCCGGCTCGGGCGGAACCTGCCCGCCCCCGACGGCCTGACCTGGTACGCGGGCGACCTGCACGCCCACACCACGCACTCGGACGGGACGCTGAGCATCGCGCAGCTCACGGCGGCCGCCGTCGGGCGCGGACTGGACTTCCTCGCCGTGACGGACCACAACACCGTCTCGCACCACCGGCACCTGCCCGCCGTCGCCGCCGCGTACGACCTGTGCCTCCTGCCCGGGCAGGAGGTCACCACCCACGCGGGCCACGCGAACGCGTTCGGCGAGATCGGCTGGATCGACTTCCGGCGCCCGGCCGCGCGGTGGCTGTCCGACGTCGAGGAGCGGGGCGGCCTGCTGTCCGTGAACCACCCGGTCCAGGACGACTGCGGCTGGCTGTACCCGGTGCGGACCGGGTACCTCGAGCTGTGGCACATCTCGTGGTTCCTGGACCTGACCGCAACAGGCCCCTGGGCGTACCTGCGGGCGCTCGCCGGGTCCACGGACCTGCCCGGTGCGCCTGGTGTACCCGGCACGGCCGATTACCCCGTCCTCCTGGGCGGCAGCGACTTCCACACGCCCGACCAGGGCTTCCCGCCCGGCACGCCCACCACCTGGGTCGCGGCAGAGGACCGCACGCCGGGCGCGATCCTCGACGCCGTCCGCCACGGCCGGACCGCCATCAGCCGGTTCCCCGGGCCGGGCGAGCCGGTGCTCGTGCGGGTGGGCGAGGACCTGGTCGCGATCGACGCGGACGGTACGGTCCTGGTGGACAACGCCGGTCGCCGACGGCGAATTCGCGGCGACCGGGTGACCGTCACCGCCCCGCCCGGGCACGGCCCCTACCGGCTGGAGGCGCCCGACCGGACCCTGCTGGCCATCAGCGGGTGACCGGCTCCGGCCCGTACGGAGAGTCCGGGTCCGGCGAGCCGGACTCCTCCGGCCTCGTCTCCTCCGGTTCGGCGTCCGGTTCGGCGTCCGGCCCGGCCTCCGGCGAGCCCGTCTCCTCCGGAGCGGCCGGCAACCTGATGAACCGCGACACCGTCGTGCCGATCACGAGCAGCGCGAACGGGTACAGGGACAGGTAGACGCGGAACGCGTGCCCCGGGTCGGGTCCGGGGTCCGTGCCGGAGCGGTAGCCGAACCACAGCGCCAGTGATGCCAGCGCCCCGGCCGTCACCAGGCCGTTAAGCCGGCCCAGGACCCCGAACGACGCCAGGAAGAGGCCGCTGCGGTGCGTGCCGTGCCGGGCGGCGTCCGCGTCGAGCACCCGGGCGATCACCAGGTCGTTCGTCGCGAGCACCCCCGAGTAGCCGACCGCGACCGCCAGCCCGGCGAGGATTCCCGTGAGCAGGTCCGTCGCGAAGTACATCGGGACGAACCCGACGGCCGCCACCGGCAGCGCGAGCCGCCATGCCCACGCGGCGCCCTTGCGCCGCACGACGGCGGCCCACACGCTCAGCATCCCGATCGCCACGACGATCACGACAAGCTGCAGGATGCTCGCGTCCAGGGCCGAGCCCTGCAGCGTGTGGTGGACGTAGAGCTGCAGGCCACCGAGGACGAGCGCCATCGCGGAGCCGTAGCAGGCGTTCACGATCCCGACCGTCCAGAACTGCGGCGTCGACAGGATCTGCCGGACCGACCGGAAGAACAGCGGCTTCGGCTCCGCGTCGAGCGCCGGGTCCTCCCGCACACCGAACGCCGTCCACAGGATCACGGCCGCCGCCACCACGGCGAAGATCACCGCCAGGCGCCCGTAACCGACCGTCGAGCCCTCGGTGCCCAGCACGTTCCGCGCCAGGACGGGGGTCAGCGCCAGCGCGATCACCAGTGCGATGAGCTGGGCGCCCTGCCGCACCGCGTTCGCCGTCGCCCGCCGCCGCTCGTGCGTGAACAGCTCGGGCAGCAGCGCGCCGTAGCTCGCGTTGATCAGGGAGTCGGCCATCTCCGTGGTGATCGCGAACACCGCGAACCACACCGCGAGCCCCACCGCGGAGTCGGCCACCGGCCCCGGCACGGAGAACAGCGCGATGGTCGTGACCGCAAGCACCAGCGCACCGGTCACCAGGTACGGCCGACGCCGCCCCCACCGCGAACGCGTCCGGTCCGACAGGTACCCGAACAGCGGGTTGTCCAGCGCGTCGAGCACCCCGTAGACCGCGTACACGGCCGCGTAGACGACGGCGTCCAGGCCGAGCAGCTCCACGTACACGTAGAGCATCGAGCCCTTGACGAGGTTGATCGGCAGCGAGGTGCCGAACATGCCGATGCCGTAGCGCATCGGCGACGTCCCCGCAGGCTCGGCGTCCACGTCGGCGAGCCTACTCACCACCTGCTGACCAGGTCGATGCCCTGCCGTTCGATCTCCCGGATGAAAACCGGGTCGCCCAGCAGCCGCAGCTCCCACGTCCGCTTGCGCCACCACCCGTCCGACAGCTCCCGCAGGCGCGGCGTGTCCGGAGCCGGGTGCAGGAAGATCTCGCTGGTCCCCTCGGGCAGCCGCGCCAGCAGACGCAGGTAGTGGTCGCGCAACGTCGCATAGTCGCGGGCCTCCGCGTCGCCGCCCCGGTGCGTTGCGATGGCCTGCGGCAGGCGCACCCCCGCTGCGTCGGCCGCCGCCACGGCGCTCGCGTGCCGCTCCCGCACCGCGGCCGTGGCCAGCAGGGGGTCGCCGTCCCCGTACAGCTCCAGGCCGCGGGGCAGCCGGAAGGCCAGGCCGCGTCGCGCGCAGACCTCTATCGCCTCGGCGAGGTAGGAGCGGCCCAGCAGCCCGTAGAGCGTTCCCTGGTGGGAGTCGAGCCGGTCGGGCGGAGGCGAGCCGACGGCGGACGTGGCGCCGGCCAGCACGTCGATCTGGTCGGTGACCCGGTCGGCGACGTCGTCGAACCCGCCCTCTGGCGCGGGTGTCGGGAGCACGACGTGCACCCCGGGTGCGACGCCGGGAGCCGCGCGGGCGAACGCTTCGACGGCACGGGCCGCACCAGGGTTCGCGGGACCCTCGGGCTGGTCCCCCTCGGGTGCCGTGATGACGCCGACCGCGGTCAGCGGCGACCCGGCCAGCAGGGCGGCGATCTCGCGGTCGGCGTCGGGGTCGGTGCCCGCGTCGTCCGCGGTGAGCACGAGGCTGCGCGTCATCCGCCCAGTCTGGCGCAGCCGGAGTGGGCGGGCTCGGTCAGGAGCTGCCGATCACGCTCGTGCCGAGCGACTCCCCGGCCTCGCCGAGCTCCACCTCGAGGGCCCACGGCGTGGTCACGTGCGGGATGGCCGCGGGGACGCAGGGCAGCATCGTTGTGTGCAGGGTCAGGCTCGTACCCAGCGTGTCGGCGCGCCAGACGCCGGGGCCGACGATCTCGAACTCCCCCGCCCCGGTGCGGTGCAGCACGACCACGTACTCGTGTCCGTCCCGCAGGACGGCGGCCAGCCCGGCCCCGGGTGGTGCCTCCGCTGACCCGACCTGGGTGACGGCGAGGTGCGCGTTCTCCGCCACCACGCCGAGCAGCACCTTGCGCAGCTTCAGCTCGGTGCGGGTGTACGGCACCTTGTCGACGACGTCGACCGCCGAGTCGCCCGCCTGCACGACGGCGACGACGTCGGCGTCCGAGACGAGCTGCTCGATCGTCTCGTAGTCCTCGGGTGCGGTGAAGCCGGCGGCCGCCTGGTCGCTCATGCAGCCGCTGAGGAGCCCGATCGCGCTGATCGTGCCGATCACGCCGAGGGTTGCCGCCGCCTGCCGTCGCATCACCGGTGCTGCCCTCCATTGTCCTGGCCGCCGGGCGCCTCTTTCGTGCAACGAATGCTCCTCCGCCGTACGAACGCAGGACAAGGGCCAACGAGGGCGAACAACGGCTGTCGAGCCAGGCAGATTGCCGCGATGCGGAAAAGCGCCGGGCACGCCCAGCGCCGGCCCGGTCCGGTGGACGGGAGCCGGTCAGGCGGCGTGCGCCCTGCCGATCGCGCGCACGAGGCCCGACGTCGAGATCGAGCCCTTGCGGTAGCGCTCCACCGCGGCGACGAGCGCCTCGCTGACGTCGCGCGGCACGTGCGCCGACCGGTTGACGGGGTACCAGATCTCGCGTTCGAAGACGGCGGTGCGTCGGGCGGGCCCGCGGAACAGGCGTCCGGCGAGGGCCGGGGGTGCGGGGACCGGACCTGCGGCCGGAAGTGCCGGAGGGGCAGGTGGTGCGGGTGGTGCGGGAACCGGAGCCGGCGGGCCGGGTACCGGGGGCGCCGGTACCGGTGGGGTCTCTGGTGCGTCCGCCTCGGGGTGGTCCGCGAGGTGTGACGTACGGTAGCGGGCGCCAGGGTTCCAGCGCAGGGTGGGCACGGCCGGCTTGGTGGGCCGCACGCCGCTGGTCTCCCGACGGGGTGCGGGAGCAGTGGAGCTGGCGGCCGCCTGCTCGGCATGGGCCTTCGTCTGCTCGGCATGGGCCTTGCGCAGCGCCGCCACGATCCGCGCGACGCGTCCGGTGTCGGCCTCCAGGTAGGGCGCGTGCGGTCCCTGCGGGCTGTCGGCGCTCGAACCGTCCGAGACCTGCTTGTCCGTACCGTCCGCCATGACAGCTCCCTCACCCATCGTCCCGGCCACGACCAGCGGCGACCGCTGTCCCATATGTTCCCCGCCGGGCCCGGGGCATGCAAGCCCCGGGCGCAACTCTCCGACCAGGGCTTCTGCCGGGTCACCACCGGTCACCACCCGGTGCTGCGGAGGCTGTGAAGGTCGGTAGAGCGCCGGCTCAGGTTCAGCAGGCCGACAGGAGCCGTAACCCGAGGCGTTCTGGTCGTCTGGATCCTCATGAACGGGACTCAGTTCGCGTTGCTGGGCGCCGTCGCCGGAGCGGCGCGGGCCTCGGGTGTCAGAGCGGCACGAGGGGGCGAGCGTCGCGAGTTCGGTCAGTCGCCGTGAGATCGGTCGATCGACCGACCGATCTCGACGCAATTGACCGAGCTCAGGTCACGCCACGTGCGAGCTAGTTGCTGCCCTGGTCGCCGCCGAGCATGTCCAGGAAGCTCGGGGTGGTCGCGAACGGGTCGGCGGGCTTGGTGCGCTCACCGCGGGCGAACACGAGGCCGGCGAGGGACCGGCCGGCCCGTTCGATGCGCTGCGGCAGGGAGCTGCCGCCGTCGTCGTGCCCGCTGCCTGCGCCCTGCGCCCAGTCGTCGGTGGCCGCGAAGACCGACGTCGTGACGACGTCGGCCCGCAGGTAGGTGAACAGCGGCCGCAGCGAGTACTCGAGCGCGAGCGAGTGGCGTGGTGTGCCGCCCGTCGCGCCGAGCAGCACGGGCATGCCCGTGAGCGCTTCCTTGTCGAGGATGTCGACGAACGACTTGAACAGCCCCGAGTAGGTGGTGGTGAACAGCGGGGTGACGGCGATGACGGCGTCGGCCCGCGTGATCGTCTCGATCGCGCGGGCGAGTTCGCCCGTCGGAAAGCCGGTGAGCATCGCGTCGATGATCGCGTGGCCGTGGTCGCGCAGCTCGACGACCTCGACGGTCACGTCCTGGCCGAGGGCCTCGAGCTCGCGCACCGTGGCGTCGGCGAGGCGGTCAGCCAGCAGGCGCGTGGACGAGGGCTGTCCCAGCCCGGCGTGCACGACGGCGATGGTGCGGCGGTTCGCCCCCGCGGTCCTGAAGTCGGTCATGAGAGGACGTCCTCGGCTTCCTCGGCGAGCTTGCCGGTGTACTCGTCCCCGCCGTCGCCGACGTGGGTGGCGCCCGCCGTGTTCTTCGCGCGCGCCGCGGCGACACGTTCGGCGTGCGTTGGCGGGTTCGCCGGCACGTCCGCCGGGCGCTTGGCGTCGGCGATCTTGCGCAGCTCGGGCACGACCTCGGAGCCGAGGAGGTCGATCTGCTCCAGGACGGTCTTGAGCGGCAGGCCCGCGTGGTCCACGAGGAAGAGCTGGCGCTGGTAGTAGCCGACCTCGTCGATGAAGGAGCCGTACCGGTCGATGACCTGCTGCGGCGACCCGACGGTCAGCGGGGTGTCGCGCGTGAAGTCCTCCATGGAGGGGCCGTGGCCGTAGACGGGCGCGTTGTCGAAGTAGGGCCGGAACTCGTCCCAGGCCACCTGGCTGTTCTTGCGCATGAACGCCTGCCCGCCGAGGCCGACGATCGCCTGGTCGGCGCGGCCGTGGCCGTAGTGCTCGAACCGCTGGCGGTAGAACTGGACCATCTGCTTGGTGTGGCTCATGGGCCAGAAGATGTTGTTGTGCAGGAACCCGTCACCGTAGTAGGCGGCCTGCTCCGCGATCTCGGGGCTGCGGATCGAGCCGTGCCACACGAAGGGCGGCACGCCGTCGAGCGGGCGCGGGGTGGCGGTGAAGCCCTGCAACGGGGTGCGGAACTTGCCCTCCCAGTCCACGACGTCCTCGGTCCACAGCCGCCGCACGAGCGCGTAGTTCTCGATCGCGAGCGGGATGCCCTGCCGGATGTCCTGCCCGAACCACGGGTACACGGGCCCGGTGTTGCCGCGGCCCATCATGAGGTCCATGCGGCCGTCCGAGATGACCTGGAGCATCGCGTACTCCTCGGCGATCCGGACCGGGTCGTTGGTCGTGATGAGGGTGGTCGCGGTGGACAGCGTGATGTTCTTGGTGACGCCGGCCAGGTAGCCGAGCATCGTCGTCGGGCTGGAGGCCACGAACGGCGGGTTGTGGTGCTCACCGGTGGCGAAGACGTCGAGGCCTGCCTCGTCGGCGTGCTTGGCGATGGTGAGCATCGCCCGGACGCGCTCGGTGTCGTCCGGGGTGTGCCCCGTGGTCGGGTCCGTCGTCACGTCGCTGACACTGAAGATCCCGAACTGCATGATGCCGCACTCCCATGATCGTGATGGTGTTCATGCAGATGCATGAACAGTGGCCTCAACCTGCTGCTAGGGTCGATTGTTCCCACCGAGCCCGCACCCACCGGCCCGGACGCACGTGAGATCGGGCACATCAGCGCCCAGTTTGCCCGGAGTGCGCTTGCGAGCACACCTCCGGCGCGTAGCCTGATCAGACGGCTGGAAACATAGACGGCTGGAACGGCTGGAACATCACAGAGGGTCCCCGCGTTGGCACTACGGACCTTTTTCCGCCATCAATCCCGACAACCCTCTGGAGGACATCGTGCCCGACCGGTCCCTGCGCGGTATGAGCATCGGTAGTAAGAGCATGGAGTCCGACGAGGGCGTGGACTTCGCCCCGCGGTTCCAGGCCTACTACGACTGCCCCAATGGCCACACCATCATCCTGCCCTTCGCCACCGACGCGGACGTCCCCCCGATCTGGGAGTGCCGCTGCGGCGAGGAAGCCCTCCTGCGCGACGCCGAGAAGCCGGAGCCCAAGGCGACCAAGCCCCAGCGCACCCACTGGGACATGCTCCTGGAACGCCGCACGGTGAAGGAGCTTGAGGACCTGCTCGACGAGCGCCTCGAGCTGCTGCGCGCCGGCAAGCTCCGCCGCTCCGCCTGAGAGCAGCACTTGAAAGCAGTACCTGAAAGCAGTTGAACGACCGTCGGGTCCGGACCACATGGTCCGGACC
>NZ_JBHXBG010000120.1:0-17836 GCF_042726755.1 Promicromonospora sp. NPDC060271
CGCCGGCGCCGCGGCGTTCGCGGCGACGCCGGCGGAGCTCGCCAAGCTGATCACGAGCTGACTCGCGCCGACCTGGGGTGGCGCGTAAGACGAACGACCGCACGGCCACGGAGCGGCTCCCGAGCGTGTCAGGTCGTCCTCAGGCCGTGGCGAGCGCCTCGTCGAACACGTTCCGCGACCGCTCGTCGAGCACCACGAACCGCACGTCCTGGGGGCTGGCGTCCGGATGCCCGGCGAGCCAGCCACGGCAGGTCGTCACCGCGATGCGCGCCACGTCCGTGACGGGCCAGCCGTAGGCACCCGCGCTCACCGCCGGGAAGGCGATGGTCCGCACGTCCAGCTCGGCGGCGACGTCGAGCGAGCGGGCGAAGCACGACGCGAGCAGGGTCGGATCGTCCTGGCCGCGGTGCAGGTTCGGCCCGACGGTGTGGATCACCCACGAGGCGGGCAGGTCGAACGCCGGGGTGGCGACGGCGTCGCCGACGTCGAGGCCATCCCGGTGGGTGGTGTTGCGCAGTCGCCGGCACGCCTCGAGCAGCCGCGGCCCGGCTGCCGTGTGGAGGGCGCCGTCGACCCCGCCGCCGCCCAGGAGCGTGGAGTTCGCGGCATTGACCACCGCATCCGCCTCCACGCGGGTCAGGTCACCGATCTCGACCGAGACGCTCATGCCGGTGCTCCGAGCGGGCCCGCCTGCGGACCCGGGGTGGTGCTCGTGGGCGTGCCGGCCGATACGCCGAACCGGGGACCCGCACCGGTGCCCGGGAGCTCCATCCAGGTGTACTGCGGGTCGACCCGCACCCAGCCGAACTGCTCGTAGAGGCTCTGGGCGTCGGCGGTCGCGAGGAGCGTGCGGCGCAGGCCGAGCGGCTCGAGGTCGGCGATCACGCCGCCGATCAGGAGCTTGCCGATGCCCTGGCCGCGCAGGCTCGGATCGACGACGACGTCGGAGAGCCAGGCGAACGTCACGCCGTCGGTCACCACACGCGCGAAGGCCACCTGCGCGCCCGTGTCCCGGCGGTAGACGCCGTAGGGCCGGGAGCCGGCGGTCGCCGCGTCCATCATCTCGCGCGAGCGGCCCGGTCCCCAGTAGGTGTCGACGATGAGCTCGTGCACGCGGGCGGCGTCGATACGGTCGGGGTCGGTGGAGAACTCATAGGTCGAGTCGTCGGTCATGGATGGAGTCAACCACTGGCCCCTGACAGTGACCGAGGGAATTGCGGGTCGGGGCTTCGCCGCGTGCCCGCCTGGGCCCGGTGCGACGGACCGAACCCGGTGAGTTCGGTCGGTTGCCGTGAGATCGGTCGGTCAACCGACCGATCTCAGAGCAAGGGACCGATGTCAGCGTGCCGGCCGTGCAAAGGACCGAACCCGTCCGCCGGCGGGAACCGGCGGCGGGCCGTTATCCGGCGTGCCTGCGGCAGAACTCGCGCAGCGGGCCGGCCGGGATCACGTCCAGCAGCTCGCGGTAGCGAGCGGCCGCCTCGCCGGTCCGGCCGGTGTGGCGCGCGAGGTCCGCGAGGGCGAGGCTCGCGTCCCTCGCGGCATACGGCGGCCCGTCGGCGACGAGCTCCTCGAGCTCGCGCTCGATCGCGCTGAGCCTGTCACCAGCGCCAGCGCGAGCGCCAGTCCCAGTCCCAGTCCCAGTCTCGGCCCCACCCTCGCGCAGGGCGATCCGGCCGAGCACCACCAGGCGCGCGACGCGGGTCGCCGGCGACGGCCAGACCAGTAGCAACGCGTCGTAGAGCTGGGCCAGCCGGGACCAGTCGGTGTCCGCCGCGGTACGAGCCGCGGCGTGCACCCCCGAGATCGTGGCCTCCAGCGCGAAGCGGCCCGGCCGCCCCGGACCCGCTCCGCCTGTGGTGATCGCCGCCGTGGCATCGTCCAGGCCCGCCGACAGGAGCCGCTGGTCCCACGCCGAGCGGTCCACCTCGTCGAGGGGGAGCGCGACGCCGTCGCGCACGCGACCCGGGCGCCGGGCCAGGCCGAGACGGCACACGGCGCGCAGGCCGAGCACCTCGGGATCGTCCGGATACTCCGCGGCGAGCGCCTCGGCGAGCGTCAGCGCGTCGCGGGCCGGGTCCTCGGTGGCGTCAGCGGGCTCGATCCCGTCCCGTTGCCCCACGGCGAACAGGCCGGCGACGCACGCGAGCACGACGGGCAGCCGCGACGCCCGCGCGGCGCGGTCGGGGATCGCGAACTCGCCGCGGGCCCTGGCCAGTGCCGACTTGGCGCGCGTGAGCCGTGCCGCCGCCGTCGCCTCCGCGATGCCGAGGTGGGCGGCGATCTGCCGGATCGTGAGCCCGCAGACCACCCGCATCGCCAGGACGAGCTGTGCGCCGGAGGCGAGCGTGTCGTCGCACGCCACGAAGAGCAGCGCGAGCCGGTCGTCGAGGTCGCCGCCGGGCGTGCCCGGGCCGGTCGGCACGTCCACTGCGGCCACCTCCGGGCGAGCGATCTGGGGCTGGAGCCGCGTGAACACCGCCTGGTGGCGCACCGCGTCGAGCCACGTCCGGCGCCCGACCTGGACGCACCAGGCGACCAGGTCGTCGATGGCGCCGTCGGGCTGGGCCGCGGCCCGCGCGAACGCCTCCGCGGCGTACTCCTCGCCGGAGTCCAGGCTGCGCGTTGTCACGGCGAGCGACCGCACCACCTGAGGCCAGGCGGTGCGGAACGCCGCGGGGTCGATCGGCACTGAGCGGTGCCCCCTAGGAACCGAAGTTCATGACCTTGCGCCACTCGATCACGTTGCCGGTGGGCACGAGCGCCGCGATCTTGCGCGCCGTGGCCTCGTCGCACTCGAACTGGTAGAAGCCGGTGATGACCTCGTTGGTGTCGGTGAACGGCGCGTCGGTGTAGACGGGTTCGGCGCCGTCCTTGCCGGGCGCGACCCACCCGCCGTACTTCGCGTTCTGCAGCGCGGCGGCGCCGACCATCTTGACGCCGAGCTCTTCGACGGCCTGCATGAAGCGCCCGTGCGCCGCCATGTCCGGGTCCTCGGAGGGGTCTCGCCCTTTTAGGTTCTCCGGAAGGTAGGCGTCCGAGTCCCAGTCGTTCTCGCGGATCAGGAAAACCCAGCTGTCAGTCATGTCGAGCTCCTCGTCACTGGAATGTTGACACGCCTTGGACGGGCGAGCGACGCCAGAATCGACAGCCTCGACAGAACTGGTACCGACAAGATTGGTATCGACCGATCGGCACCGACCGACTGGTGCCGACACCTGGGTACCGACAGAACCAGTTCCGCCGGGTCAGCCGATCACCGCGATCGGAACCGAGATCGGGGTCCCGGACCCGTCGCGCCGCTCGTCCACCTCGGGCAGCTCGACCGGCTGACCGCCGGCGCCGAGCGCCCGCGGGGGAGTCGCGCCCACCCAGGCCAGGATGAGCCCGTCCTCGCCCTTCAGCAGCCGCTGCGACCGCACACCGCCCGTCGCGCGCCCCTTGCCCGGGTACAGCGAGAACGGCGTCACCTTGCCGGCACCCGGCTCGATCCCCGGCAGCGCGTCGCCGGCCCCGGCGACGGTCACCACCGTGGCATCGACCCCGGCCGGAACGGCGCCGAAGAACACGACCTTCCGGTCCGCGGCCAGCTTGATCCCCGCCATGCCGCCCGCGGCCCGCCCCTGCGGCCGCACGGACGAGGCCGGGAAGTGCAGCAGCGACGAGTCGTCGGCGACGAAGACCAGCTCGTCGCCGTCGGACACCACGGCGGCGCCCACGACGGTGTCGCCGTCCCTGAGCGCGATCACCGGCCACTCGTCGCCCTTTGCCGGGGCGTCCGACGGCGCCACCCGCTTCACGATGCCCTGCGCGGTGCCGACGGCGATGGTCGGCGCGTCCGGGCCCAGCCCGGTCACGGTCCGCACGGTCTCGCCGGGCTCCAGCTCCACGAGCTCGCTGACCGGGATACCACCGGACAGCGACGGCGCGCCGTCGGTCGGCGGCAGCGAGGGCAGGTCGAGCACGGAGATGCGCAGCATGCGGCCGGCCGAGGTCACCAGACCGACGTGACCGCGGGTGGTCGCCGCGGCGTCGCCCCGCAGGGCGTCGTGCGCCGCGCGGTTGCCCTCGCGCGACACCGGGACGTCGTCCGGTAGGCGGGCCAGCAGGCCCGTCGCGGACAGCACCACGCGGGTCGGGAGGTCCTTGATCTGCAGGTCGATGGGTTCGACGCTCTTCTTGCGCCCGTTCGCCGGGGCCTCGGCCATCGAGCCGACGGACCCGCCGGCGGAGTCGAGCAGCACGGTGCGGCGTGGCGTGCCGTACGTCTTGGCCACCTCGCTCATCTCGGTGCTGACGACGCGGCGCAGTAGCTTCTCGTCGCCGAGGATCTGCTCCAGCTCGGCGATCTCGCGGCGCAGCTCCTCGGCCTCCTTCTCCAGCTCGATACGCGAGAACTTGGTGAGGCGGCGCAGCTGGAGGTCCAGGATGTACGACGCCTGGGGCTCCGACAGGTCGAAGACCTCGCGCAGGCGGTCGCGGGCGATCGCCGCGTCGTCGGACGAGCGGATCACCTGGATGACCTCGTCGATGTCCACGATCGCGATGAGCAGGCCGTCCACCAGGTGCAGCCGCTCGAGGCGCTTGTCCAGGCGGTACTGCGACCGGCGCCGGACCACCGAGACACGGTGGTCCACCCAGACCCGCAGCATCTCGACCAGGCCGAGCGTGCGCGGCTGGCCGTCGACGAGGGCCACGTTGTTGATGCCGAACGAGTCCTCGAGCGGCGTGACGCGGTAGAGCTGCTCCAGCACGGCGTCGGGGTCGAAACCGGTCTTGACCTCGATGACCAGGCGCAGGCCGTGCGTGCGGTCCGTGAGGTCCTGCACGTTGGAGACGCCCTGGATGCGCTTGGCCTTGACGCCGTCGGCGATCTTCTCGACCACCTTCTCCGGGCCCACCAGGTAGGGGAGCTCGGTGACGACGATGCCCTTGCGGCGCGGGGTCACGCTCTCGATCCGTGCGGTGGCCCGGGTGCGGAAGCTGCCGCGGCCGGTGCGGTACGCGTCGCGCACACCCTCGAGGCCCACGATCTTGCCGCCCGTCGGCAGGTCCGGACCAGGGACGAACCGCTGCAGGTCCTCCAGCGTGGCCTCGGGGTTCTTGATCAGGTGCTGCGCCGCCGCGACGACCTCGACGAGGTTGTGCGGAGCCATGTTCGTCGCCATGCCGACCGCGATGCCGGACGCGCCGTTGACCAGCAGGTTCGGGATCGCGGCGGGCAGCACCTCCGGCTGGGTGAGCTTGTTGTCGTAGTTCGGCACGAAGTCCACGACGTCCTCGCCGAGGTCCGCCGTCATCGACATGGCCGACGCCGCGGGCCGGGCCTCCGTGTACCGGGGGGCCGCCGGGCCGTCGTCGAGCGAGCCGAAGTTGCCGTGCCCGTCCACCAGGGGCAGCCGCAGGGAGAAGTCCTGCGCGAGGCGCACCAGGGCGTCGTAGATCGCCGTGTCCCCGTGCGGGTGGAGCTTTCCCATCACCTCGCCCACCACGCGCGACGACTTGACGTGCGCGCGGTCGGGGCGCAGCCCCATGTCCGACATCATGTAGAGGATGCGGCGCTGTACCGGCTTGAGGCCGTCGCGCGCGTCAGGCAGGGCCCGCGAGTAGATGACGGAGTAGGCGTACTCGAGGAACGAGGTCTCCATCTCCGAGGCGACGTCGATGTCCACGACCTTCTCGTGGATCTCGCTCTCGTCGAGCGGCTGCGACGGCTTGCGCGCCATGGTTCGTGGGGCTCCTGGGTTCTGGGGCTGACTCTGGGGGTGGATCGAACAGGCACACGGTACCCCGCGCCGCCGACACTCCGGCCGCTCACACTCCGGCGAGCACTCGGGCTCTCACCGTGCGGACGTCGAGCCAGGTCATGGGCCGAGCATGTGCACGTTCCCCGCTTCACCTGGCACTATTCAGCTATGCCCGAAATGCCGCTGCTCAGCAGGTCGACCACCCTGCCGGGCTGGCTGGTCCGCGTGGGGCTGGCCTACGGCGTCGCCGGGCTCAGCGTGGTGCCCGTCATGGTGCTCGGTGCCCTGGTCACCTGGTGGATGCAGTCCTGGCGGTGCGCGGAGCAGGAGTGGGGCTGCCTCGAGGAGGGCATCACCATGTGGGCGGGCCTCGCGGTGGTCGCGGCGGTGCTGCACGTGGTCATCTCGATGCGGGTGGGGCTCGGCGTGGTGCACGGCCTGGTGGTCGTCGCGGTGGCCGCCGTGTCGGCGAACATCGCCCCCGCGCCGGGCGCGTGGCTGATGCTCGCGACGGGACCGGCGGTCGCGGCGATCCTCACCGCCTCCGGCCCGAACCGCAGGCAGCGGCTGGTGCTCGTCGGCTTCGCCGTGATGCTGCTCGTCGGCATGGTCCTGATCCGATAGCCCGGTCGTTAACCTTGGTCTCGTGGACCAGCCAGCAGACCGGCGGGTGGGCACGGTGCGCCTGCCGTACCCGACGGGGTATCCCGTCGAGTGGGAGGCCGACGTGGTGCTGCGCGACGGCTCCACGACGCACGTGCGCCCCATCCGCCCGGAGGACTCCGACGCGCTCCAGCGCTTCCAGATGGCCCAGTCGGAGCGCTCCACCTATCTGCGGTTCTTCGCCGCGCTGCAGCGCATCCCGGACCGCATGCTCACCCAGCTCGTCACCGTGGACCACGTGCGCAGGGCCGCGCTGGTCGCCGTCCGCCCGGGTGCTGTGTCGGAGGCCGACGGTGCGGACGCCGACGGTGCGAGCGCCGACGGCGCGGACGCCGACGGCGCGGCCCCGGCCGAGGACATCATCGGCGTCGCGCGTTACGACGTCATCGACGACCAGCCCGGGCGCCGCACCGCCGAGGTCGCGTTCAACGTGGCCGACGCGGTCCAGGGGCAGGGCCTGGGGTCCGTGCTGCTCGAGCACATCGCCGCGGCGGCGCGCGAACGGGGCGTGCACCGGTTCATAGCGGAGGTGCTGCCGCAGAACCGGGCGATGCTCGGTGTGTTCCGGGAGGCCGGCTACGCGGTCGAGCAGCACCTGGACGACGGCGTGGTCACCGTCTCCGTCGACCTCGACCCGACCGACCGGTCCCGCGAGGTCATGGCCGACCGCGAGCACCGCACCGAGGCGCGCTCCATGCAGGGCCTGCTCTCCGCCCGGCGCGTGCTGCTGGTCGGCCCGGCGCGGGGCGGGACCGTCGACGAGCTCCTCGCCGCGCGCGTCCGCGAGGCGCACGCCGCCGACCCCGGCGACACCGAGCTTCTGGTGCTCGGCGACGACGTGACCTGGGCGGACCTCGGACGAGGCGGGCCGGGCGGGGACGGGTCCGGCGAGAGCGCCCGGGTCGACCTCGCGATCGTCGCCGCGCCGCCGGACGAGGTGATCGACGCCGTCCGGCGCCTGCGCGGCACGGGTGCGCGCGGCGTCGTCGTCCTGTCGGCGGGGTGGGCCGAGACCGGACCCGACGGCGTCGCCCGCCGCCGCGAGCTGCTGCGTACCGCGCACGCCGAGGGCATGCGGGTGGTGGGCCCCGCGAGCTACGGCCTGCTGACGAACGTGCCGGGCGCGAGCCTGCGCGCGAGCCTCGCGCTCACGGCACCCAAGCCGGGCCGGGTCGGCCTGTTCAGCCAGAGCTCACCCGTCGCCGTCACGGCCGCCGAGACGGTCAAGCGGCGCGGCCTCGGGCTCTCCACGCTCGTCTCCGCCGGGCACCGGGCCGACGTGTCGGGCAACGACGTCATGCAGTACTGGCAGGACGACCCGCACACCGACGTCGCCTGCCTGTACCTGGAGACGCTCGGCAACCCGCGCAAGTTCTCGCGGATCGCCAGGCGTCTGGCGCAGGTCAAGCCCGTGATCGTGGTCGTGGCGGGCCGCCACGGGAGCGTCGTGCCGCCCGGGCACACGGTGCGCGCGACGCGCGCGCCGCGCCGGATGCTCGACGAGGTGCTGCGGCAGTCCGGCGTGATCCGCGCGGAGAACACGCACCAGCTCATGGACGTCGCCCAGGTGCTTGCGCACCAGCCGCTCCCCACCGGCGGCCGGGTGGGGATCCTCGCGAGCTCGCCGTCGCTGGCCGCGCTCGTGGCCGACGCCGTGGCGGCGGCGGGCCTGACCGTCGTCGGGCCGCCCGAGCCGCTCTCGGCGAGCGCCCCCGACGACGAGATCGCCGCCGCCGTCGACGCCCTGTACGCGCCGGGCGCGTGCGACGCCGTCGTCGTGGTGTCGGTGCCCGTCGTGCTGCCGCGCACCGACGCGATAGCGCGCGCGGTGGCCCAGGCCGCCGCCCGGACGGGCCGCACGACGGTCGCCAGCGCGCTGGGCCTGCACGGCATGCCCGACGAGCTCGCGGCGAGCCACGACGGCCGCGAGATCCGGATCCCCGCGTTCTCCACGCCCGAGGACGCCGTCTGGGCTCTCGGCGCGGTCGTGCGCTATGCGCAGTGGCGCACCCAGGACCACGGCACGCCGGTGCGGCCCGCGCTGCGGGAGGGCATGTCGGACGGCGCCGCGCGGGCCCAGGCGCGCACGCTCGTCGAGGCTCTGCTGACCCAGGAGCCGGCCCAGGAGCCGACCCAGGAGCCGGCCGGCGTGGTCCTGGACCAGGCGACCGCCACGGAGCTGCTCGCCTGCTACGGCCTCACCCTGTGGGGCTCACGGAGCGTGCGCACGGCGGACGATGCGGTCGCCGCCGCCGAGGAGCTGGGCTGGCCGGTGGCCCTCAAGATCGCCGCACCCGCGCTGCGGCACCGCGCGGACCTGGGCGGCGTGCGCCTCGACATCGCCGACGCCGAGGACCTGCGGGAGGACGCCGAACGGATGCTCGCGGCGGCGGCGTCCCTGCTCCCGGCGCCCGACCCGGTGCTTGAGGTGCAGGCGATGGCGCCCACCGGCGTGGCGTGCGTGGTGCGCTCGGTCGAGGACGAGCTGTTCGGCCCGGTGGTGTCCTTCGGGCTGGCCGGCGACGCCGTCGACCTGCTCGACGACGTGACGCACGGCGTGCCGCCCCTGACCGACGTCGACGTGGCGCGCATGGTGCGCGGCGTCCGGGCGGCACCCCGGCTCTTCGGCTACCAGGGCGCGCCCGGCGCCGACGTGGCGGCGCTGGAGGACGTGCTGGCGCGGGTCTCCGTCATGGCGGAGGACCTGCCGGAGCTCGCCTCCCTGGAGCTCTACCCCGTCGCGGTCGCGGAGCGCGGGGCCGCGGTGCTGCACGCGACGATCCGGCTACGGCCCGCGGAGCGCCGGACGGACGCGCCGCGACGGGCGCTGCCGGGGTGATGTGGACCGGAGCACGAGACGAGTGGGATGATTCCCCCCGTGCCCCATGCCCCTACCGATGCCCGTGACGACCTGACCGCCCATCTGCACCGGGCCGGCTACTACCCGGAGCTCGTCGCGGACGTGCTCGACGTCGCCCTGGCCGACGAGGAGGTCGTCGCCCACCTCGTGCAGGCCGAGACCACCTTCGACTCGGAGGTGCGCAGGCATCTCACCGTCCTGGTGCTGACGCCGACCCGCCTGGTCACCGCGCACGTGGACGACCACGCGGGGGAGGACCCGGAGCGGCCCGGCTCGGCGTCGGCCACCACCGAGGTCGTGCCGGTGCGCGAGATCCGCTCGGTGGCGCTCACGCACGTGATCGCGGACCCGGAGCGCTACCCGAAGCGTGCGTCGACGCGGGAGGTCACCCTCGCCATCGGCTGGGGCGCGGTGTCGCGCGTCGACCTCGAGCCCGCCACGTGCGTCGACCCGAACTGCACCGCCGACCACGGACTGACCGGCCAGGTCACGCCCGACGACGTGGTGGTCCGCGTGTCCAGCGAGGCAGAGGGCGACGCCGCGGTCCGTGCCGCCGTCGGCTTTGCGCGCGCCCTGTCCCGGGCGACGTCCGCGCCGAAGTGACCGTACCGGACCTCCCCGGCGGCCTGGTCGCGCCGTCCTACGACACCACGAGCCTCGCCGCGGTCCTGCCCGCCGTCGCGGGCGCCATGGGGCACGACCTCACCACCGCCACCGGCCTCACCTCGGGCGGCTGCCGCACGGCCCTCGGCCTGCCCGACGCCGACCGCGTGGTCGTCGTCCTGGTCGACGGGCTCGGCATCCGCAACCTCGCCGAGCGCGGCGGGCACGCGCCGTTCCTGCGCGGGCTCCTGCGCGAGCGCGACGAGCCCGCCGCGACGCTCACGTCGAGCTTCCCGTCGACGACGGCGGCGGGCCTGAGCACCCTCGGCACGGGCACCGCCCCTGGCCGCACCGGCATGCTCGGCTACACGCAGCGCAACCCCGCGACGGGCCGGCTGGCGTCCCTGGTGCAGTGGAAGGAGCTCGGCGACCCGGCCGACGTGCAGCGCGAGCCGACTGTCTTCGAGAAGCTCGCCGCCGCCGGCGTGCGGGTCACGGCGCCCGGCCCGGGCAAGTTCGCCGGGTCCGGCATGACGCAGGCCGCGCTGCGCGGCCCGGCCTACGTCGCCGCGGAGACCTTCGAGCAGCGGGTCGACGCGACGGTCACGGCGCTCCGGCAGCCCGGCGAGCCGCAGCGCCTCGTGTACCTGTACCAGGGCGACGTCGACAAGACGGGGCACGGCCACGGCTGGGACTCGTGGCAGTGGGGCGACGCGCTGGAGTCCACCGACCGCGAGCTGAGCCGGCTGATGCGCGCCGTCCCCCGGGGCACCCTCGTGGTGGTCACCGCGGACCACGGCCAGATCAAGGCCGACCTGACCACCCAGTGGGACGTCGCCGCCGACCCGGCGCTGAGGCCCGGCGTCGCGCTGGTCGGCGGAGAGCCGCGCGCCCTGCACGTCTACGCCGACCAGTCCGCCGACCCGGCCGACGTCGCGCGGCGGTGGGCCGAGCGGCTGGGCGAGCACGCGATCGTCCTGCTGCGGGACGACGCGGTGGCGGGCGGCTGGTTCGGGCCGGTCGCCGAGCACGTGCTGCCGGCGATCGGGGACGTGGTGGTCGCGATGACCGGCGCGGCCACCGTCGTCGACTCGCGTGTGCACTCGGCGAACGCGCGCGCCCTGCCGGGCGTGCACGGCTCGCTGACGCCGCACGAGATGCTGGTACCCCTGCTGACCGCCGTCTCCTGAACGAAGACCGAGGTAAGAACTGTGGCTGAGCTCGTCTTCTTCTCCGGGACCATGGACTCCGGCAAGTCCACCCTCGCCCTCCAGACGGACCACAACTATCGCGCCCGCGGGCGCGAGGGGCTGATCTTCAGCCGTGGCGACCGGGCGGGGGAGGCGAGGGTCTCCAGCCGGCTGGGCCTGGAGGTCGCCGCCCACGAGGTGACCGACGACACCGACTTCTGGGTGGAGATCAGCGGCCGGCGCGCCGGCGGTGAGGCGGTCGACTACCTCGTGTGCGACGAGGCGCAGTTCTACTCGCCCGAGCAGGTGGAACAGCTCGCCCGGCTCGTCGACGAGATGGAGATCGACATCTTCGCGTTCGGCATCACCACAGACTTCCGCACCCGGCTGTTCCCCGGCTCCGCCCGGCTCATCGAGCTCGCGGACCGGATAGACGTGCTCCAGGTGCAGTCCCTGTGCTGGTGCGGCGCGCGCGCCACGCACAACGCGCGCACGGTCGACGGAGCGATGGTCACGGAGGGCGAACAGGTGGTGATCGGCGACGTCGGTCCCTTCGAGTCCGCCGACATCGCCTACGAGGTGCTGTGCCGCCGCCACCACATGCGCCGCATGACGGCGCTCACCGCGCGGCGGCGGTCGGCCGACGAGTCGCTCTGGGGCTGACGTCCAGGCGGTCAGACCTCCGGACGCGACCCGAACACGATCTCGTCCCAGCTCGGCACCTGCGCGCGCGACTTGCGGCCGCGCTTCGAGGCAGGGCGCTTGGGTTCCGCGGGCTCGGCCGGCGGCTTCTCCGGGACCTGCTCCGGCTCGGCCTGGGGCGCTGGGCGGTCGGCGGGCGAGGGCCCTTGCACCCCACCGGCGTCGGCCTCCTGCCGGGGGCCGGGTCTCGGCGCGTCGATCTCCCACTGGCTGGGCCCCTCCCACTCGAGGTCGGCGGGGGAGTCCGGCACCAGGGGCGAGGGCATGCGCGGGCGCGAGCCGCCGCGCCGCGCGCCGAGGTCCACGACGGCGGCCGAGGGCGCCGGGTCGGGCTCGGGCTCCTCGGCCGGCGGCCCGTCGGGGCCACCGGCGCCGTCCGCGCCGTCGAGGTCGAGCTCCATCATGTCCGGCAGGTCGCCCGCCGGGCTGTGCCTGCGGGCAGGCCGCTGCCCCCGCCGCTCCGACAGGTTGTCGAGCAGCAGGTCGGTGTCGTCCTGCTCGGGCGGCGCCGACCGGGACGACGGGTGGTTGCTCCGGTACGACGGCAGGGCCGACACACCGGCGACGGCCGGGCGCTCGTCCTCCTCCGGGAGGCCGAGCCAGCGTGCCTCGTCGTCGAGCGCCGTCACGAACCCGCCGCGCGGCTCCAGGGACCAGCGCGCCACGCGGGGGCGGTCGCCGGCCTGGAACTCGACCTGCACGACCCACGGCTGGGTGCCCTCGCGGGTAGCGGTCCACCGGGCGTCGGAGGGCCGGACGCCGCGTGAGCGGAGCCTGTCGTCGGCGACCTCGCCGAGGGTGGTGGCGCCGCCGTCGTCCGTCAGGACGGACTTCCCCCGGACGCGCGCGATCGAGTGCTCCCGCTCGGAGAGGACGGCGTACTCGAAGCGCCGCACGTGCTCGATCGGCAGGCCCGAGACCTCCGCGAGCTGCTCGCACGTCTCGCCGGCGCGCAGGCGCTCCTGGATCTCGCGGGGACGAAGCGCCGACGCCTCCTGGGCGCGGATCGACTCGGTACGCGGGCGGTCCCCGCGGATCGCGGCACGCAGGGCATCGGTGATGGGCAGGGTGCTCTGGGCGCCGTCGCGCGCAGCAAGGACGAGTCGTTCACCGTCCTCGTGCAGCCCTACCAGCTCCAGCTCGTCCATGCCAGTCCTCCCTGGGTAGTCCTGTGGGCCGAGCCTGCCACCGCAGGGCGGCCCAGCGGCGCAGGCGCGTCGGTGCGCCGCGGGATAGTCGGGCGCTGGATGGTCGGCTGCCGGGCAGGTGCGGCAGGATGGGTGCGTGATCTCACCCGCACTGCCCGAGCTGCCCGACGGCGTCACCGTCACCGCCCTCCGCGACCTCGCCGTCCGCCTCGCGACAGCCGCCGGTGCCCTGGTCCGTGAGGGTAGACCCGAACGCGTGGTCGTCGCGGCCACCAAGTCGAGCGACGTCGACCCGGTCACGGTCATGGACCGTGCCTCGGAGGACCTGCTGCGGGAGATGATCGCCGCCGAACGGCCCGACGACGCGATCCTCGGCGAGGAGGGCGACGACGTCCCGGGCACCAGCGGCCTGACCTGGGTGCTCGACCCGATCGACGGCACGGTGAACTACCTGTACGGGGTCGGGTCGTGGGCGGTGTCGGTGGCCGTGGTGGCGGGGCCGCCGGAGCCCGGCTCGTGGACCGTGCTGGCCGGTTGCGTGCACAGCGTGTCCGACGGCCGCACCTGGTCGGCGGGCCTGGGCGAGGGCGCGACGAGGGACGGCGAGCCGATCCGGGTGGGTGCCGCGGCGTCGCTGGGCGCATCGCTGGTCGGCACGGGCTTCGGGTACGACGCCGGCCGCCGCGCCCACCAGGCCCAGGTGCTGATGCAGGTGCTGCCGAAGATCCGGGACATCCGGCGGATCGGGTCCGCCGCGATCGACCTGTGCCTGCTCGCGGACGGCTCGCTCGACCTGTACTACGAGCGCGGGCTCAACCCGTGGGACATGGCGGCGGGGGCCGTGGTGGCCACCGAGGCGGGCGCGGTGGTGACCGGGCTGCGCGGCGCCCCGGCGGGCTCCGCCATGACCGTCGCGGGTCCGGCCGAGCTCGTCGCACAGCTCGCCGAGATCCTCGAGGCGGCCGACGCCGACGGTGCGAGCTCGCCCGAGATCGGGTGATACTTTTTCCGGCCCGGTATCGGGGCCCGGTATCGCGTCAGACGTCATCGCTGAACCGGCCCCAAAGGCAAATATCGGTATATCGACGCAGGTCAGAGCATACGTGACCGGGGTTACACCGGCAGATGTAGCGCGCCGATACGAAATGGTGCACAATCCGTGGGCCGACTCGGGAACAAAACCGGGGCCGTGTGCATTATCAGCGCGTACACCCGCGGGCGGACGCTGTCCGGCGGCGCTCGCGGTGACCCGGCCGGGGCGGCGTCGATCCCGGATGACCCGAAACCTTCCGGCGCGACCACTACCGACGGAGAACACCACATGGCAACTGACTACGACGCCCCACGTAAGACCGATGAGGATGTCGAGCAGGATTCGATCCAGGAGCTGCAGGCTCGTCGCTCTGACAAGTCCTCGGGCGTTGTGGACGAGGACGAGACGGAAGCAGCCGAGGGCTTCGAGCTCCCGGGCGCCGACCTGTCCGGCGAGGAGCTCGCGGTACGTGTGCTGCCGCGTCAGGCGGACGAGTTCACGTGTTCCAGCTGCTTCCTCGTGCACCACCGCAGCCAGCTGGCCTACGAGAAGGCCGGCCAGATGATCTGCACGGAGTGCGCCGCCTGATTCCACCAGGCGTTCGGCACTGACGACACGACCGGGCTGTCATGCGAGTGCGTGGCAGCCTTCGTCGTGTCCGGGCTCAGGCGGCTGCCCAGGGGCTCCTGCACGGGGCCGTAGGGCCTCCTCAGGGTCGCAGGGCCTCGACGAGCAGCTGCGGCCGGCGGGTGGAGACGAGCCAGTAGGGGGTGGGGTCTGCCGGGTCGTCCACCGCGACCCGCACCCCGGTCCGGGCCCACGCGCGCAGGCAGACGTACGCCCGCCCGTCGAGGCCGGGGCCCAGCTCGTGCCGCATCGCGGCGACGTCGAGGGCCTCGGCGGGGCCGAGCAGGGCGACCGGGATCCGGGCGCTGCCGGCCCGCAGGACACCGTCGGACACCTCGACGACCGGTGCCGTGACCGCCAGGGCGGTCGCGGATCCCAGGCAGACCAGCAGCCCGACGACGATCGCCGCCGTCGAGTGCACCGGCCACAGCGCGATCGCCGCGATGGCGCCCAGACCGACCGTGCCGAGCCAGCCACCGGGACCGGGCAGGAGACGCTCGTGGAAGGTGAGGGTGGTCGCCGTCATGAGGACATCATCCCAGCCCCGAAACACTGCCGGAGCACCGCGGGACCACTGCGGGACCACTGCCGGGGCGCGAAGGGACCGCTCTTGCGGCGGTGCGTGCCGAGGTGGCGTACTCTTCCGGCGTGCCCACCCCTGTGCCAAGTGACGACGGCAGCACGGTAGACGTGCTCATCCGCCTGCTCGACGACGTCCCCGTCCCCTCCTACGCGCACCCCGGCGACGCCGGCGCCGACCTGGTGACCACCGTCGACGTCGAGATCCCGCCGCAGGGCCGGGTGCTGGTGCCGACCGGCGTCTCGATAGCCCTGCCGGACGGCTACGCGGCGTTCGTGCACCCCCGGTCGGGACTGGCCACGAAGCACGGTGTCACGATCGTGAACGCGCCGGGGACCGTCGACGCGGGCTACCGCGGCGAGATCAAGGTGACGCTGCTGAACACCGACGTCACCGAGGCCGTGAAGCTGGTGCGTGGCGACCGCGTGGCGCAGCTCGTCATCCAGAAGGTCGAGCGGGCGCGGTTCCTGCCCGCCGAGACGCTTCCCGGCTCGCACCGTGGCGAGGGTGGCTTCGGCTCCAGCGGCGGTTTCGCGGGGCGCTGAACGCCGGCTCCCGAGCCGTCCCGACTTCCGTACCGGTACCGCCCCGGACGGGTCTAGTCTGTAAGTAACGAGCGGATAACGCTGTCGTGCGCCGCAACCGATCGCGCACGCAGGACGACGAACTATGAAACCACGAACTATGAAGGAGTGTGGCTGTGGGTCTGTTCAGCCGACGAGGCACGGCGAATGAGCCCGCACCGGTCGAGTGGGCGTCGGTGGAGGCCGAGCAGCAGAAGCGGCCGCACGGACCCTTCGACCGGTCGCAGGTGGGGGAGATGGGTCCCCGCGTCGACCTCGGTGCCATCTGGCTGCCGGTGATGCCGGGCCTCGAGCTCCGCATGGAGATCGACAAGAAGACGCAGAAGGTGACGGGGGTGACGGCCGCGCTGGAGGGGTCGAACCTCCAGATCCAGGCGTTCGCCGCGCCGCGCACCGAGGGCATCTGGGACGAGATCCGGCACGAGATCGCGCAGTCCGTGAGCGGGCAGGGCGGGATCGTCGACGACGTGCCCGGTGTGTTCGGCCGCGAGCTGCTGGTCCGGATGCCCGTGAAGGGCCCGGACGGCCAGGCCGGGCAGCGTCCCGCGCGGTTCATCGGCGTGGACGGCCCGCGCTGGTTCATCCGCGGGGTGCTCGCCGGCAAGGCCGCGCTGGACGCCGAGGCGGCCAAGGCGCTCGAGTCGGTGTTCGCGAACATCGTCGTGGTCCGCGACCAGAGCCCGCGACCGCCTCGTGACCTGCTGCCCCTGGCGCTGCCGAAGTCGGCACGCAAGGATGGTGCGCAGCAGGCAGCGCCCGCTGCCGGGCCGGAGGGTGCGGTACCGCAGATGTCCGACTTCGACCCGCTGCGCCGTGGCCCCGAGATCACCCAGATCGGATGAGATCAAGTGACGAGGTGAACCACTGATGTCCCTGCGCTCGAGCCTCGCGTCCCGCATCGCCGAGTCGCTGGCCTCCAACGAGCAGGTCCGCGACATCGAGGAGCGTGCGGACGCCTCCCGGAACGTGGGCTGCGCGGCGGTCGCGTCCGTGCCGGTCCGGTCCCGCGGCAAGGTGGCCGGCGTCCTGCGCTCGGTGGTCCTGCGCCCGCGGGAGGGCGTGCCCACCGTCGAGGCCGAGCTGTTCGACGGTTCCGGCGCGCTGGACCTCGTCTGGCTCGGCCGGCGGACCATCGACGGCATCGAGCCGGGCCGCCGCATCCGCGTTGAGGGCATGGTGTGCGACGTCGACGGTCGGCGCACCATGTTCAACCCGCGCTACGAGCTGCGGCCCCGGCCGGGCGAGTGAGACGACGCGTGGCCGGGTGGATCAGCACCCGGCAGAGCACGGCAGAATGAGCCCCATGAGCGAACCCGCACGTCCCGACGTGCCCCAGCAGTCCGAGCACGAGCCCGAGCGGCGGCCCGACCAGGCACCCGCGCGGGGTGTGCGAGCGCTGACCGGCGAGGAGTTCTCGGCGGCCCAGGCGATCGGCGGTGTGCGCGGCCTGGTGGAGGCGGTGCTGCCCGGCCTGGTGTTCGTGGTCGCGTTCGTGGTCTTCACCCCCAACCTGGTGATCCCGCTGGTCGCGTCGGTCGTCGCAGCCCTCGTGCTGGTGGTGGCGCGGCTGGTGCAACGAACGCCCGTCACGCAGGCCCTCGGCGGCCTGCTCGGTATCGCGATCGGCGTGGTGTGGGCCTGGACGTCCGGCGAGGCGGAGAACTACTACGCCGGGGGCCTGCTGGTCAACGCCGCGTACCTCGTTGTGCTGCTCGGCAGCATCCTGATCCGCCGTCCCGCCGTCGGCTACGTGGTGGAGGCGCTGCGCGCGGGCCTGACGCCGGAGCGGGTCAAGGCCGAGGCGGAGGCCGGCACCTCGCCGTTCGCCGCCATCACGGCGTGGCGCGACGACCCGGCCAAGATGCGCACGTACGCCATCGCCACCTGGCTGTGGGTCGGCCTGTTCGGTCTGCGCCTCGCCGTCAAGACGCCGCTGTACTTCGCGGGCGACATCGCGTGGCTCGGTACCTTCCACCTGCTGCTCGGTGTGCCGCTGTGGGCGCTGGTGCTGTACCTGACCTGGTACGTGGTGCGCCGCCCCGCACAGCCCCGGGCCTGACGCAGGTTCACAAGGACGTAGGCGGCCGTAACCCCCGGGG
>NZ_JBHXBG010000121.1:0-17616 GCF_042726755.1 Promicromonospora sp. NPDC060271
CGTCGAACGGGTCCGAGGGGGCGAATATCCAGCACTCGACGATTCTGTCGGATATGAGCGAGGCCCGGTCCACGTTCGGACCGGGCCTCGTCGGTGCGGGGAGCGGGATGCGCTCAGCGCCGGTCGACGTCCACGACGTCGACCCGCACCGGGCCCTCTGCGGCGAGCGCACCGATCACGGTGCGCAGCGCGCGAGCCGTGCGACCACCTCGGCCGATGACTCGGCCGAGGTCGTCGGGGTGCACGCGGACCTCGAGCAGGTCACCACGGCGCAGCGTCTTCGCGGAGACGCGAACGTCCTCCGGGTTGTCCACGATGCCGCGCACCAGGTGCTCGAGGGCCTCCGAGAGCATCAGGCCTCGTCGCCCTCGGCCGGCGCAGCCGGAGCCTCGGCGGCGGCAGCGGCAGCCTTCTCGGCAGCCCTGGCCTTGGCCTTCTCGGCATCGGCGTTGACGGCCTCGATGGCGGCGGCCGAGTCGGCCTTCTCGCCCTTGACGCGCAGGGTGCCCTCGGCGCCCGGCAGGCCCTTGAACTTCTGCCAGTCACCGGTCACCTTGAGCAGTGCGGCGACCTGCTCGGTCGGCTGTGCGCCGACGCCGAGCCAGTACTGTGCGCGCTCCGACTTGATCTCGATGAGCGACGGCTCCTCGGTCGGGTGGTACTTGCCGATCTCCTCGATCACGCGACCGTCGCGCTTGGTGCGCGAGTCGGCGACGACGACACGGTAGTACGGGGCCCGGATCTTGCCGAGGCGCTTGAGACGAATCTTGACAGCCACGAAGTGGTCTCTCCTGGTTTCTGAGGGGTGGTCCGAGCACCGCGACGTGGGGTGAAGCAGTGGGTAGGACCGAGACGCAGCCTGGCCGGGTGAGAGGGGCCCGGGCACGCCGAGTACCTGCACATTGTGCCAGACGGCGAGACGCGCCACCAACCGCGTGTGCGTCACACCCCGCCCTCCGTGTCAGAACCTCAGGTCACCCTGGTGACCCGAGGGTCTGACACGTCAGCGGGCCGTCGGGTAGACCGTGCCCCGGAGGATCACGGCGGTGGGGTGACGCAGCACCTCGATGTCCTCGCGCGGGTCCGCCGGGTACACCACGAGATCGGCGCTGGAGCCCTCGACGACGGCCCCGAAGCCCAGGTAGTCGCGGGCCCGCCAGGAAGCCATCGCCACGACCTCCGCCGCCGGGAGGCCCGCCGCCACGAGCTCGGCGCACTCGTCGGCGATCCGGCCGTGGGAGATGGTCCCGCCCGCGTCGGTGCCGACCAGGAGCCGCACGCCCGCCTCGTGCAGGTCGCGCACCTGCTGGTAGCGGTTCGCGTACATGGAGCGCATCCGCGCCGCGAACACCGGGTACTTGCCGTCGGCCTGTGCCGCGATGCTCTCGAACTGGCCGATCTGCAGCAGGGTGGGCGTCACGGCGATCCCGCGTTCGGCGGCCGCTGCCATGTGCTCGGCGGTCATGCCGGTCCCGTGCTCTATGCAGTCCACCCCGGCGGCCAGCAGAGAGTCGATCGTCTCCTCCGCGAAGGCGTGCACGGTGACCCGGGCCGCCTCGGCGTGCGCGACGGCGACCGCCTCCTTGAGCAGGTCCTCCGGCCACAGGGGCCGCAGGTCGCCGTCTGCCCCGAGGGACCGGTCGATCCAGTCGCCGACGAGCTTGACCCAGCCGTCGCCGCGCCGGGCCTCGGTACGCACCGCCTCCGGGAGCTGTTCGGGCGACTCGAGCTCGAGGCCGTAGTTGCGTAGGTACCGCTTGCGCAGCGCGAGGTGCGTGCCCGAGCGCAGCAGATGCGGCAGGTCGCCGCGGTCGTGCACCCACGCGGTGTCCAGCGGCGAGCCCGCGTCGCGGATCAGCAGCACTCCGGCGTCGCGGTCGGCCACCGCCTGCTTCTCGGCCTCCTCCACCGGGACGACGCCGTCGGCGGCCAGCCCGATGTGGCAGTGCACGTCCACCAGGCCGGGCACCGCCCAGCCCTGAAGGATCTGCATGTTGGTGCCCTGGGCCGAAGGGCGCGTCAGGCTGACGCGGCCCCCGCGGACCCAGATCTCCTCGGTCTCGCGGTCGTCACCCAGCAGGATGCGCCCGCGGATCGCCGCGGTCGGACCTTCCAGCGCAGACATGCCGCTCCCTCGTTCTCCCGAGCTCGTCGCTCCCCGATCCGGCCCGTGCGACCACGGGCCACCGTCACCGGCCGCTCACCGGCCGCTCACCGGCCCAGGAACTTCTCCAGGCCAGGGGGGAGCTCGATGTTGCTGAGGTCGGGCGCCGCGTCCTTCTTGGGGGCGACGCCGAAGGCCGAGCCGGCCGGAGCCGGCGAGGTGGCCGCGGGTCCGCCGCCGAGGGCGCGCTGCATCGCTTCCTGCTCCTGCTGGGCGCGCTTGGCCGGGTTCCCGGACTTGCCCTTCTTGCCCTTCTTCGGCGGGGCCGTCCTGCCACGCGACTTCTTGCCCATGCCCATGCCGGGGCCGCCGGGCATGGCGGGCATCCCGCCGGGGCCCATGCCACCGCCCTTGGACATCTGGCGCATCATCTTCTGGGCGTTCTCGAACCGCTCCAGGAGCTGGTTGATGGCCGTAGTCGTGGTGCCGGAACCCTTGGCGATCCGGGCGCGGCGCGAACCGTTGATGATCTTCGGGTTCTCGCGCTCCGCGGGCGTCATCGAGTGGATGATCGCCTCGATGCGGCCCACCTCGCGCTCGTCGAACTGGTCGAGCTGGTCGCGCATCTGCGCCATGCCCGGCAGCATGCCGAGCATCTTCTTCATCGAGCCCATGTTCTTGAGCTGCTGCATCTGCACCAGGAAGTCCGCGAGCGTGAAGTCCTGGCCGCTGGCGAGCTTGCCCGCCATCTTCTCGGCCTGCTCGGCGTCGAACGCCTTCTCGGCCTGCTCGATCAGGGTGAGCACGTCACCCATGTCGAGGATGCGGCTGGCCATGCGGTCGGGGTGGAAGACCTCGAAGTCCGTCAGCTTCTCGCCCGTGGACGCGAACATGATGGGCCGGCCGGTCACCTTGGCGACCGAGAGGGCGGCACCACCGCGGGCGTCGCCGTCGAGCTTCGAGAGCACCACGCCGGTGAAGTCGACGCCGTCGGCGAACGCCTTGGCGGTGTTGACCGCGTCCTGGCCGATCATCGCGTCGATGACGAACAGGACCTCGTCCGGGTTCACCGCGGCGCGGATGTCCGCGGCCTGCCGCATCAGCACCTCGTCGATGCCGAGGCGGCCGGCGGTGTCCACGATCACGACGTCGTGCTGGCGCTCCTTGGCGTACGCGACGCCGTCCTCGGCGACGCCGACCGGGTCGCCGATCAGGGGCGCGTCGGCGGCCGGGTCGTCGGCCTCGGAGGTGTTGCCCGGGTGCGGCGCGAACACCGGCACCCCGGCGCGCTCGGCGACCACGGAGAGCTGGGTCACGGCGTTCGGGCGCTGCAGGTCGGCGGCGACCAGCAGCGGCGTGTGGCCCTGGCCCTTCAGGGCGTGCGCGAGCTTTCCGGCCAGCGTCGTCTTACCGGCACCCTGCAGACCCGCGAGCATGATGACCGTCGGCGGCGTCTTGGCCAGCGTGAGCGGGCGCGTCGCGCCGCCGAGGATGTCGACGAGCTCCTCGTTGACGATCTTGACGACCTGCTGGGCCGGGTTCAGCGCACCGGAGACCTCGGACGACAGCGCGCGCTCGCGCACCGCGCCGGTGAACTCGCGCACCACGGGCACCGCGACGTCGGCGTCCAGCAGCGCGCGGCGGATCTCCCGCACGGTCGCGTCGATGTCCGCCTCGGAGAGACGGCCCCGCGTGCGCAGGTTCTTGAACGTCGAGGTGAGCCGGTCGGACAGGGAATTGAACACGGGCACAGCCTAATCGAGATGGGTCGCCTCCCGTTCATCCGGGGAGCAGTGCCCGGGCCCGCTCCGTGAGCCCGTCCACGAGGCGCGCCCGCCAGCCCGTCCAGTGCTTGGGGCCCAGCGACGTCGTGTCCGCCTCGGTCAGGGCCCGCAGCACGTCGAGCAGGTCGCGCCGGTGGTCGACCGCGTCCAGGAGGGTGTCCAGCGTCGCCGGGTCGTCAGGGTCGGCGGTGGTGGCCAGGTCCGCGAGCGTGAGGTGGTGGCGCACGAGCCGCGTGACGTCGTCGACCACCTGGGGCGCGAAACCGGCGCGCGTCAGGATGCCCGGCACCAGCCTGGCCCCCTCCACCGAGTGGTCGGCCGCGCCGCGCACCTTGCCGATGTCGTGCAGCAGCGCGGACAGCAGCAGGAGGTCGCCGGCGGCCCCACCGGTCTCGGGCAGCCGACGCCGCAGCCGCGCGGCGACCGCCGCCGTCTCGACGAGGTGCCTGTCCACGGTGTGCCGGTGGATCGCCGCGCGCTGCGGCCGGTTGCGCACGTCCGCCCACTCGGGGATCCAGGAGGTGACCACCCCGGCGAGGTCGAGCGCCTCCCACACCGGGACCTGCGCCTGCCCGGCCGCGAGCAGCGCGAGCAGACTCTCGCGCGCGGCAGGCGGCCAGGGTTCGGGCAGGGGCGGGCACTGCTCGAGGCTCCGGATGGTCACGGGCGACAGCACGAGCCCGGTCCGCGCGGCGGTCGCGGCGGCCCGCAGCGGCAGCAGCGGGTCCTCGGCGGGGCGGGTCCCGACGCCGAGCACGAGCTCGCCGTCGTGCTCGACCAGGCCGTCGCCCACCGAGCGGAGGCGCGGCGGCGTGCGCCGTCCGCGCACCCACAGCGGCTTGCCGACGCCCACCGGGCGCGACAGGGCCTGCCGCGCGCCGCGCACCGTCATGTCGAGTGCGTAGGAGATGACCCGGCCCGCCTCGGCGAGGCTGGCCAGCAGCTCGTCGCCGTCGTCGTACCCGGTGAGCTCGGCCACCTCTTCGAGATCGGCCAGCAGCAGGCGGCTCGTGCGGCGCCTGGTGACCACCTGAAGGGTGTCGCGCACGTCGAGCAGGTGCGTGTAGGACGCGTCGACCGCGCCGTGCGGACGGTCGGTGAGCCAGGTGGCGGCGAGCGCGGACAGCAGGACGGCGTCCCGCATGCCGCCACGCGCCTCCTTGAGGTCTGGCTCGATGAGGTAGGCGAGCTCCCCGGCACGCTGCGCGCGGTCCCGGGTGGACGAGATCAGCTCGGGCAGCCGCCGGCGCGCGGCGGCGCGCCAGTCGGTGAGCACCGCGGTCGCTGCACGGTGCACGACGACGGCGTCGCCCGCCACCGCACGCACGCTCAGCCAGCCGATCACCGCCGGGAGGTCGCTCGCCGCGACCTGCCGGGACTGGCTCAGGGAGCGCACCGCGTGGTCGATGTCCACGCCCGAGTCCCACAGCGGGTACCAGAGGCGTTCGGCCACCTGCTGCAGCTCTTGCGGACCGTGGGTCCGCCCGTCGTGCACGAGCACGAGGTCGAGGTCGCTCAGCGGGCCGAGCTCGCCCCGGCCCAGGCTGCCGACGGCCGCCAGGGCGATGCCCGACGGGTCGACGTCCTTGGTGGCCTCCGCGAACAGGGCGCCGAGCCGGTCGGTGACGCGCTGCCCGACGGCGGACCGCCGGGCCAGTCCCGAACGGCCCGGACCGGTCAGGTCCGCGGCGATGGTGAGGAGCTCGTCGCGGAGGCCCCGCACCCCAGCGGTGGGGTACGGGGCCTCCGGCTGCTCCCTGGCGCCCTCTGGCGCCGGGTCACTGGTCATACGTCGGCAGACACTCCCCGTCAGAGGGCGGAGTCGCCGTGCTCGCCGGTGCGTACGCGGGCGACGTCGTCGACCGTCACCACCCACACCTTGCCGTCACCGATCTTGCCGGTCTGGGCCGCGCCGACGATCGCGTCGGTCACCGCGGTGACGTCCGCGTCCGTGACCAGGACCTCGATGCGGACCTTCGGCACCAGGTCGACGGTGTACTCGGCACCGCGGTAGACCTCGGTGTGGCCCTTCTGCCGGCCGTAGCCGCTGGCCTCGCTCACGGTCATACCGCGAACCCCCGCACCCTCCAACGCCGTCTTCACGTCGTCGAGACGGTGGGGCTGGATGACACCCGTGACGAGCTTCATGCGCGTACCTCCTTGAGAGTCAGCTGCTGCACCGTGGTCACGGTCAGCGCACCTCGGTGATCGTAGAGCCGGAGTTCTCGTATGCGGTCTCACCGTGGACCGCGAGGTCGATACCGCTGACCTCGGCCTCCTCGGAGATGCGCCAGCCCAGCGTGAACTTGAGGGCGTAGGCGATGACCGCCGTGACGACGGCGCTGAAGACGACGGCGACGAGCGCGGCCACGATCTGGCTGATGAGCTGCGTGAAGCCGCCCCCGTAGAACAGACCGTTCAGCGCGCCCTCCGGGTACCAGACCCCGAAACTCGGGTTGTCCGTGGCGAAGAAGCCGAGGAGCACGGTGCCGACGAGGCCACCGACCAGGTGCACACCGACGACGTCGAGCGAGTCGTCGAAGCCGAACTTGAACTTCAGGCCGACGGCCAGGGCGCAGAGGATGCCCGCGACGACCCCGATGGCGATCGAGCCGAAGGTGTCGACCGCCGCGGCGGCCGGTGTGATGGCGACCAGACCGGCGACCACACCGGACGCGGCACCGAGGGTGGTCGGCGCGCCGTCACGAAGCTTCTCGGTGGCCATCCAGGCCAGCATCGCGACACCGGTCGCGACGAGGGTGTTCAGCCAGGCGCGGCCGGCCGTGCCGTCGGCCGCGAACTCCGAGCCGGCGTTGAAGCCGAACCAGCCGAACCACAGGAGGGCCGCACCGAGCATGACGAAGGGCAGGTTGTGCGGGCGCATGGCCTCGGTGCCGAAGCCCTTGCGCTTGCCGATGACCAGTGCCAGCACGAGGCCGGCCACACCGGCGTTGATGTGCACGACGGTGCCGCCGGCGAAGTCGATGGGCGCGGAGAGGGCCGTCGCGATCGGGCCGTCGATGCCCAGCAGGCCGCCGCCCCACACCATGTGCGCGACGGGGCTGTAGACCAGCGTCACCCAGAGGGCGGCGAAGACGAGCCAGGTGCTGAACTTGACGCGGTCGGCGATCGCACCGGAGATGAGGGCGACCGTGATGATCGCGAAGGTCGCCTGGAACGCAGCGGCGACGGTTGCCGGGACCCCGACCGCAGCCATCAGCGACTCGTCGTCGGTCATCGCGAGGCCGAAGAAGTCGGCGGGGTTGCCGATGATGCCGCCGATGTCGGAACCGAACGTCAGCGAGTAGCCGTAGAGCACCCAGATCAGACCGGCCACGCCGATCGAGCTGAAGCTCATCATCATCATGTTGAGGACGCTCTTGCCGCGCACCATGCCGCCGTAGAAGAACGCCAGGCCTGGCGTCATCAGCAGCACGAGCGAGGAGGCGGTGATCATCCAGGCAGTGTTTCCACTGTCCAGAGCAAACTCTTCCATCAGTTGCCTCTCTCCCCGGACCGGTCCTGATGACTCGGCCCACCGCGACTACCGTCGCGGGAAGCCGTTACGCGCGACCTGCATCGAGGTTACGAATGCGTGACGCAGGCGGGCAGCATGTAAACGTCTCATTTCGCGTCCGGGTTGGGCGAATTTCTGGACCGAAACGTGATCCGCTCGATATTTCACGGCTATGCGCTTGTAACGTCCCGATCACATGGCATTCTCACCTGTTGGACAGCCGTCCAATACCCAGGGCTTCATCACGCCAATTACTGATGAGGAATCAGCCCAGAATGCCGTCGACGAACTCCTCGACGTCGAACGGCGCCAGGTCGTCCGGACCCTCGCCGAGGCCGACGAGCTTGACCGGGACGCCGAGCTCCCGCTGCACCTGGACGACGATGCCGCCCTTCGCGGTGCCGTCGAGCTTGGTCAGCACGATGCCCGTGACGCCGGCGACCTCCGCGAAGACGCGCGCCTGGGACAGGCCGTTCTGGCCCGTGGTCGCGTCCAGCACCAGCAGCACCTCGCTCGGCGCGGCGACCTTGCCGGCCACCCGCACGATCTTGCCGAGCTCGTCCATGAGGCCCGCCTTGTTCTGCAGGCGCCCTGCGGTGTCCACGAGCACGACGTCGATCTTCTCGTCGCGTCCCCGCGCGACCGCCTCGAACGCCACCGACGCGGGGTCGGCGCCCTCGCGGTCGGAGCGCACCGTCGGCACGCCCACCCGGTTGCCCCACGTGGTGAGCTGGTCCGCCGCCGCCGCCCGGAAGGTGTCGGCCGCGCCGAGCACGACGCTGCGGCCGTCGGCCACCAGCACCCGGGCGAGCTTGCCGACCGTGGTCGTCTTGCCCGTGCCGTTCACGCCCACCACGAGGGTCACGGCGGGCAGGTGCGTGCCGTCGGCGGCGGTGGTCGGCTCGGTCCGCAGCGTGCGGTCGAGGGCCGGGTCCAGGAGCGCGACGAGCTCTGAGCGCAGCAGGTCGCGCACCGCGGCGGGCTCCCGCACGCCCAGCACCCGGACCTTGGTGCGCAGCGCCTCCAGCAGCTCTGTGGTTGGGCCTGCGCCGACGTCCGCGAGCAGCAGCTCCTCCTCGATCTCGTCCCAGTCGTCCTCGGTGAGCGAGTCCCGGGACAGCACGGACAGCAGCCGGGCGCCCAGCGGCGAGCCGGAGCGCGCGAGGCGGTCGCGGAGCCGCACCAGACGGCCGGCGGTGGGCGCAGGGGTCTCTACGGCTGCTTCGCGGGTCGGGCTCGGCGCTTCGCGGGTCGGGCTCGGCGAGACCTCGGGCTCGGCCGCCGTGCCGGGCTCGGCCGCTGCCTCCGGCTCACGTTCCACCGTCGCCTGGCCGCCGCCCTGGTCCTGGGTGCGCCTCCGGCGTCGGGCCACGAGAAAGCCGGCGATACCGCCGCCCCCCGCGAGGACGACGACGGCGGAGATGATCTCGATCCAGGGAAGCTCGTTCACGCCCCAGATTCTTCCATCCCGTGGACGGCGGCGCGGCAGCCGCCGTCCGACGCCGCCCGGACCCTCGGGAGCCGGCCGTTCTTAGGCTTGCCTAATCGCGAGTGTAGGGTGACGTGGCCCAGCCACATCCAGGACCCAGAGGAACACCACCATGCCCCGCGCTCTCTCAGCGACCGTAGCCACCCTGGCCCTCGGCGCCGTCCTCCTGACCGGCTGCGGCGCGGCCGACGAGGGCGGCGACGGCGACAACCAGTCCAACGTCGCCACCGGCCAGGAGGGGTTCGCCGACGTCCGGAAGCTCGCCGCCCAGCTCGGCACCGACGCCGCACCCGGTGAGTTCCCCCGCACGGTACGCAACCTCGTGGCCAACGAAGAGGTCGGCGAGACCGTCATCCCGGCCAAGCCGGAGCGCGTCGTCGTGCTCGACACGGGTGAGCTCGACAACATGGCCTCCCTCGGCATCGAGCCCGTCGGCATCGCCCACCCCGCCGACGTCGGGATGGCCCCCGACTACCTGGACGTCGGCGACGCCGTCGACCTGGGCCCGTACGACGCCCTGGACCTCGAGCAGATCAAGAACCTCGAGCCGGACCTGATCCTCGGCACGTCGCTCCGGATCGACGACGACAACCTCAAGCGTCAGCTGCAGGACATCGCGCCGACCGTCCTCGCGCCACGCCCCGGCGTGCTCTGGAAGGAGAACTTCCTGCTCAACGCCGCCGCCGTCGGCGAGGAGGAGAAGGCGCAGGAGCTGCTGACCGCCTACGAGACGCGCGCCGCGGAGGTCGGCGCCGAGGTCGCCGAGGCGAACGGCGGCACGGCGCCCACCATCTCCATGCTGCGCTTCATGGCCGGCCAGATCCGGCTGTACGCCGACGACTCGTTCATCGGCACCATCCTCACCGACGCCGGCCTGCCCCGGCCGGAGACCGAGGACATCGCGGACCTCGCCGTGGAGATCTCCGCCGAGGAGATCACGCTCGCCGAGGGCGACTGGCTGCTGTGGGGCACCTACGGCCAGCCCGACGCCACCGAGCAGGCGGCAGTGGTCGACGGCCCCCTCTGGGACCAGGTGCCCGCGGTGGCGAACGGCGGAGTCGTGCGCGAGGTGGCGGACGAGACCTGGTACCTGGGTCTGGGTGTGACGGGGGCCGACCTGGTCCTCGACGACCTGGAAGCCATCGCCGCCGACCAGCGGTGAGCGCACCACGGACCGTCGCGGCGAGCAGGACGGCGCTCGCCGCCGTCCTGCTCGTCACGCTCGTCCTGCTGATCGCCGCCGTGCTGGCCGGCGTCACGGTGGGCACGCGGGTCCTGTCCCCCGCCGAGACCTTCGCCGGGCTGCTGGGGCACGACCGCATCGCGGCTACCGTGATCTGGGAGCTGCGGCTGCCCCGGACCCTGCTCGGCCTGCTCGTCGGCGCGGCGCTGGGCGTAGCCGGGGTGCTCGCGCAGGCCGTGACCCGCAACCCCCTGGCCGACCCCGGCCTGCTCGGCATCTCGGCGGGCGGCGCCGTCGCGGTCGTGGCGGGCAGCGCGTTCCTCGGCCTCGGGGCGGGGACACCCCGCGTGCTGCTCGCGCTGGCCGGCGCGGCCCTGGCGACCGCGGCCGTCTACCTGTTCGCGAGCCGGTCGCCGGAAGGACTGACGCCGGTGAACATGACGCTCGCCGGGATGGCCATGACGGCGTTCCTCGGCGCGGCCGTCTCGGCGACGGTCCTGCTCAACGCCTCCACCATGGACCAGTACCGGTTCTGGGTGGTGGGCGCGCTGAGCCTGCCCGATCCGGCGGTGCTGCTCCCGGCGATCCCGCAGGCGGTCGCGGGCGGGATCCTGGCCGTTGTCGTCTCCGGCTCGCTCAACGCCCTGGCCCTCGGGGACGACACGGCGGCCGCCCTCGGCGTCGCCGTCGTGCGGACCCGGCTGCTCGCCGGTGCGGCGGTAGTGCTCCTGTCCGGCACAGCCGTCGCGCTGGCCGGCCCGATCGCCTTCGTCGGCCTGGTCATCCCGCACGTCGCCAGGGCCCTGGTCGGGACCGACGTGCGGCGGGCGCTCGCGCTCTCGGCGCTGCTCGGACCCCTCCTGCTGGTGACCGCGGACGTCGTCGGCCGGCTGGTCGCCCGCCCCGCCGAGGTACAGGTCGGCGTCGTCACGGCGCTCCTCGGCACACCCTTCTTCATCTGGCTGACCCGGCGCGCGAAGGAGCGTTCCCGGTGAGCCCCGCCGGTCCCCGCCGCACCGTCCGGACGGCGCGCTCCCTGCTGCCCCGGCCCCGGCCGCGCCGCCGGGTGGTCGTCGCGGTGCTCGGGACGCTGCTGTTCCTCGCGCTCGTGGCCGTGACCGCCCTGAGCCTGGGGGACGAACCGACGACGCCCGCCGCCCTGTGGGCGGCGCTCCAGGGACACGGACCCGAGAACACCGTCTACGCGGTGCTCGAGGTCAGGCTCCCCCGGGTCGTCCTGGCCGTCGTCGTCGGCGCCGCGTTCGGGATCTCCGGCGGGCTGAGCCAGAGCGTGCTGCGCAACCCGCTGGCCAGCCCCGACGTGCTCGGCATCAGCGCGGGCGCCTCGGTGGCCGTCGTGGCCGTCGTCGCGATCGGCTCGCTGGGTGGCCCCGTCGGCATCGTCCCCGTCCCGGTCGCGGCCCTGGCGGGCGGCCTCGCCGCCGCCGGGCTGATCGCGCTGCTCGCCCGGGACGGTGCCCTGCGCGGCAGGCGCATCCTCCTGGTCGGGATCGCACTGTCCGCGGCGCTCACGGCGCTGACCCAGTTCCTGCTGACCCGGATCGACGTCTACGACGCGCAGCGCTCGGCGGCCTGGCTCACCGGTAGCCTGAACGCGCGCGGCTGGGGCGAGGCCTGGCCCGTCGTCGTCGGCGTTGCGCTGCTGCTGCCCGCCGCCCTGGTGCTCGCCCACACCAACCGTGCGCTCCTGTTCGAGGACGACGTCGTGGCCGGGTGGGGCATCCGGCCGGGCGCCGCCCGCGCTGCCCTGCTGGTGATCGCGGTGCTCCTCGCCGCCCTGGCGACGTCGGCGGCCGGGCCGGTCGCGTTCGTCGCGCTGGTCTCCGGGCAGGTGGCCCGCCGGCTGGCCGCCGTCCCCGACATCCCGCCGGTCCTCGCGGGCGCCGCCGGTGCCTCGCTCGTGCTGGTGGCGGACACGGTCGCGCGCACGGCGCTGCCGTTCCAGCTCCCCGTCGGCGTGCTGACCGCCCTGGTGGGCGCGCCCTACCTGCTGTACCTGCTGCAGCGTCGCCGCTCGACGAGAGGTACTCCCTGATGAACACGGCCATCGCGTCCGACGCCCGCCTGCGGGCGGACGCCGTCACCCTCGGCTACGGCGACCGGACCGTCGTGCGCACGCTGTCGCTCGACGTGCCCGACCAGCGGGTCACGGTCGTCGTCGGGCCGAACGCCTGCGGCAAGTCGACGCTGCTGCGCGGGCTGGCCCGGCTCATGCCGCCCACGAGCGGCACCGTGCTGCTGGACGGCAAGGCGATCGCCGACCGGCCGACCCGGGAGGTGGCCCGCGTCATGGGCATGCTGCCCCAGTCGCCGGTCCCGCCCGAGGGCATCACCGTGCGCGACCTCGTCTCGCGGGGGCGCCACCCGCACCAGAGCTGGTGGCACCAGTGGGGTGAGGCGGACACGGTGGCCGTGACGGACGCGCTGCGCGCGACGGGAACCGAGGACCTCGCCGCGCGGGACGTGGACGAGCTGTCCGGCGGGCAGCGCCAGCGGGCCTGGATCGCCATGGCCGTCGCCCAGCAGACGGACCTGCTGCTCCTGGACGAGCCGACCACCTACCTGGACATGGCGCACCAGCTCGACGTGCTCGAGCTGGTGGCGACGCTCAACCGGGACCTGGCACGGACGGTCGTCATGGTGCTGCACGACCTCAACCTCGCCTGCCGGTACGCGCACCACATCGTGGCCATGCGCGACGGCGAGATCGTCGCGGAGGGCTCTCCCGCCGAGGTGGTGACCGCCGACCTGCTGCGCGAGGTGTTCTCCGTCGAGGCGTCGATCCTCACCGACCCGGTCAACGGCACGCCGGTGATCGTCCCGCACCGGACGGTGCAGCCCTGACGGACGGGCTCAGCTCGCGGCCTGGGCCGGGCCTTCCTCCGCAGGCGACTCCTGCGTGACGGGCCGGACGGGGCGAACGGTCCGCACCGGCCGTACCGCCCGAAGCTGGCCGGGCACCAGGTTGGCGGGCTTGATCGGCACCGGGCCGAGCGGCACGTGCAGGGTCTTCTGCGCCTGGTCGCGTGCCCGGTTGAGCACGTCGGTCAGCTCCTCGGCGTCGACGTAGCCGGGCTTGGACTCGATGGTCGCGGCGAAGAACTCGGACATGCCCATGTCCACCGGCTTGGTGTCCGGCTTGACCACGGGGGGCTTGCCCACCCACACGGAGGGCGCGCCCACCGCGTGCGTCGCCACGGCGGAGGCCCCGAGGCGGCGGCCGTCCTTGCGTCGCCTGGCGTCACCACGGAGGTGTGCGATGCCGGACCGGAACCACTGGAGGAACGAGAACTCCTCACTCCTGTTCGCGGGCGCGTCCATCTGGCTGGCGACGACGAACACGCCCACCGCCAGGACCAGGCACACCACGAGCAGAATGACCGACCACCACATGGGCCCATTGTGGCGTGTCTTGTCCGGTCCTGCCGCGCAGAGCGCCGCGACACGCCGTGCGACACGCGCGATTTCAGCAGGAGAAATCCCTCACACCTGGCGTTTCACTGCCGGGCATGTCAAATTTCACCCCTTACGCCCTACCTGTGCCGCCTGACCCGGCGCTGCACCTCCGGCTCAGGCTCAGGCTCAGGCGGTAACGGTCTCGCGTTCGCCCATGCGCTGGCTGATCAGGGTCGTGACGCCGTCGCCCCGCATCGTCACGCCGTAGAGGGCGTCCGCGACCTCCATGGTCCGCTTCTGGTGCGTGATCACGATGAGCTGGCTGTCCTTCTGCAGCTCCTTGAAGATCTCGATGAGGCGGCCGAGGTTCACGTCGTCGAGCGCGGCCTCCACCTCGTCCATGATGTAGAACGGGCTGGGTCGTGCCTTGAAGATCGACACCAGGAACGCCACCGCCGCCAGCGAACGCTCACCACCCGACAGCAGCGAGAGCCGCTTGACCTTCTTGCCGGCTGGGCGAGCCTCGACCTCGATACCGGTCGTGAGCAGGTTGTCCGGCTCCGTCAGCGTCAGCTTGCCCTCGCCGCCGGGGAACAGCCGGGGGAAGATCTCGAGGAACTTGGCCGCCGTGTCCTGGAACGCCTCCGCGAACACCTGCTGCACGCGCTCGTCGATGTCGTCGACGATCTGGAGCAGGTCCTCCCGCGACTTCTTCAGGTCGGCGAGCTGGTCCACCAGGAACTGGTGCCGTTCCTCCAGGGCCGCGAACTCCTCGAGCGCGAGCGGGTTCACGGCGCCGATCCGGGACAGCGCCTTCTCGGCCTTCGCCAGCCGCGCCTCCTGCTCCTCGCGCACGTACGGGACCATCCGGTCCGGCTTCGGCTCGATGGAGCCGGGCTCCTCGCCCGCGGCCTCGCTCTCGCCGTCGGCCGGAGCCTCCTGCGGCTCGGCTCCGGCGGCCGCGACGATCACGGCGGCCGCCGCGGGGTCGTCGGGCCGAAGGCCGGCCTCGTGCAGCGCACGCGTCCGGGCGATGAGCGCGTCCTCGCGCGCTGCCGCGCCGCGCGGCAGCGTGGGGTCGCCCTCGTAGCGGACGGGGTTGCCCTCGTCGTCACGCTCGACGACGGCGCGCCGCTTGCGTCCGCGTACGGCGACGTCGCCCTCGTAGACCGGGACCGGCTGGTGCGGGCCGAACTCCTCCATGAGCACGTCGGGGTCCATGCCCAGCTCGTCGGAGGCGCGCGACTGGAGCTGCTCCAGGCGCAGCACCTGCTGCGCGCGGGCGACCTCGTCCCGGTGCGCGACGTCGGTGAGCTCGCGCAGCTGACCTGTCAGCGACTCGACGGTGCCCCGCACGGCGAGGAGCTGCTCCGAGCCCGCCGCGCGGGCCTCCTCCGCGGCCGCCTTGTCGGCCACCGCCCGGTCCAGCGAGCGCGCGATCGCCTCGAGCGCCACGGCCACCGCCTGCTGCACCAGCGTCGCGCGCGCGGCGTCACGACGCCGCAGCTCCTCGCGTTCGGCGGCCAGCGCACGAGCCTCGCGCTCCTGCTCGGCGGCCGCCGTCAGCGCCTGGGCGCGACCCGACACGGCCCGCGCCCGTTCCTCGGCGGTCCGCAGGGCCAGCCTGGCCTCGGTCTCGCGCGCCCGGGCCGCGGTGGCGGCGGCAGCGGCCTCGTCCCGCCGGGCCTGCAGGTCGTCGACGGAGCCCTCGTCCTCGGCGGGCTCCTCCTCGGCGATCGCCATGCGTTCGACGAGCGCCTCGAGCTCGATCTCGTCCTCCGCGCGCCGGGCCTGCGCCTGCTCCAGCGCCGCGCGGTGGCGGTCCGCCTCCGCCTTGGCGGCGCGTGCAGCCGCGCCCAGCGAGCCGAGCTGCTCGGCGGCGGCGGCCCGCGCGGCGTCAGCCTCCCCGAGGCGGGCGAGCGTCTCGTCGTACCGCTCCTGGGCCGCCGTCCGCTCGGTCCGGGCGCGTTCGAGGTGCGCGGTCCCGTCGGCCTCCCGGGCCGCTGCCTCGTCGCGGGCGGCCTTGGCCTCGTCCAGCGCCGACTGCAGGTGCAGCACGCTCGGCGCGGCCGCCGATCCGCCCCAGGCCCGCGTGGCCCCCAGCAGGTCGCCCGCCCGGGTCACTGCGACGACGGGCTGGTCGCGCACCAGGGCCCTGGCCCGGGCGAGGTCGTCCACGACCACCACGTCACGCAGGATGGTCAGCAGCGCCGCGGACGCCGGGCCGGCGACCTGCACGACGGAGGTCGCCCACCGGGCTCCGGCGGGCAGATCCACCGCCGGGCGGTCCGTGCCGATCCCGGGCGCGGCACCGTCCGAGCCGACGACCAGGCTGGCGCGGCCCGCGTCCTCGTCACGCAGGAGCCGCAGCGCGTCCACCGCCTCGTCGACGCCGGCGACCGCGACGGCGTCCGCCACCGGGCCGAGCGCGGCGGCCACCGCGTCCTCGAAGCCGGCCTCGATACCCAGCAGCGCGGCCACCGAGCCCAGGACCCCCGCCTGGTCGGCGGCCAGCAGCGTGCCCGCGCCGTCCTTGCGGTCGAGGCTCAGCTCCAGCGCCTCGACCTTCGCGGCCGCTGCGCTCCGGTCCCGCTGCGCGGTCGTCACCTGCTCCTGGAGGTGCCGCACCTCCGCCTTGGCCAGCTCGAGCACCTCCGACGCCGCCTCGTGGGCCACGTCGAGCCCTTCGGCGCCGTCCTCTCCGCCCACGCCGATCTCGGTCTCGAGCGCACCGAGCTCGCGCGACGTGCTCTCCGCCCGCTGCTCCGCCTCGAGCAGGGCCTCACGCAGCCGGTCCAGCTCGGACTGCGCTGCCTCGACCCGGCTGCGCCGGGCGGCGACCTGGCCCGCCAGGCGGGCAAGGCCTTCGCGGCGGTCCGCCGCGGCGCGCAGCAGCGCGGCGTGCGAACGTTCGGCGGCCTGTGCGGCCGCCTCCGCCTCGGCGCGCGCGTCGACGGCGGTCTCGACGACCTCGCTGGCCATCTCCACCTCGACGACCAGCTCCTCCTCGCTCGCGCGGGCCCGTGCCGCCTGCGCCTCGAGGTCGTCCGGGTCCTGGCCCTGACGGGCCGGCTCCGCGGTACCCAGGAGGCGGGCCCGCTCGCCGGCCAGCGACTGCAGGCTGCGCAGGCGCTCACGCGTCTGGGACAGCGCGAAGACCGTGTCGCCGGCCTGGTTGACCTGCTGCGACTCCGCGGACATGGCCGCTTCCAGGCGGGCCAGCGTGCCACGTGCCTCGGTGAGCGCCGCCTCGGTCTCGGCCTGGCGTTCCTTGAGGGAGCGTTCGTCCGCGCGCTCCTGCTCGAGCTGGGCGGTGAGCTGCGCGAGGTCGTCGGCGAGCAGGCGGGACTTCGCGTCGCGCAGGTCGCGCTGCACGGTCTGCGCCTTGCGCGCCGCCTCGGCCTGGCGGCCGAGCGGGCCGAGCTGGCGCCGCAGCTCGGCGGTCAGGTCGCCCAGGCGCGCGAGGTTGCCCTGCATCGCGTCCAGCTTGCGGAGCGCCTTCTCCTTGCGCTTGCGGTGCTTGAGGACGCCGGCGGCCTCCTCGATGAAGCCGCGCCGCTCCTCCGGCGTCGCGCGCAGCACGGCGTCGAGCTGGCCCTGCCCTACCACGACGTGCATCTCGCGGCCGATGCCTGAGTCGCTCAGGAGCTCCTGGATGTCGAGCAGGCGGCAGTTGTTGCCGTTGATCGCGTACTCGGAACCGCCGCTGCGGAACAGCGTGCGGGAGATCGTGACCTCGGTGTAGTCGATCGGCAGCGCGCCGTCGGTGTTGTCGATCGTCAGGGACACCTCGGCGCGGCCCAGCGGCGCGCGGCCGGACGTGCCTGCGAAGATGACGTCGTCCATCTTGCCGCCGCGCAGCGACTTGGCGCCCTGCTCGCCCATGACCCAGGACAGCGCGTCGACCACGTTGGACTTGCCGGAGCCGTTGGGGCCCACCACGCAGGTGATGCCCGGCTCCAGCTCGAGGGTGGTCGCCGACGCGAAGGACTTGAATCCTCGGAGCGTGAGCGTCTTGAGGTGCACTGGGTGAGCCTAACCGTGAACGTGAGCCAAACGTCGGACGTACCGCAAAGGACGCCGAGGTAGAGCGTGTGTCCGGGTAGGCGAGGGGCGACCCCT